>DMID01000160.1 GCA_003449195.1 Lysobacteraceae bacterium
GGATGCGCTGGCAGGCGCCTGCCGGCGACGAGGCCGACCACGGCAATGGCCCCGCGGCCGCTGCGACGGAGGCCGCGCCATGAGCGTGGCCGAGTTCAGCATCCGCCGCCCGGTGACGACGGTGATGTTCTTCGTCTCGATGCTGGTGGTCGGCCTGATCGCCGCGTTCCGCCTGCCGCTGGAGGCGCTGCCGGACATCTCCCCGCCGTTCCTGCTGGTGCAGCTGCCCTATGCCGGTTCCACGCCGGAAGAAGTGGAGCGCACGCTGCTGCGGCCGGTGGAGGAAACGCTGGCCACGATGCCGGGCATCAAGCGCATCGACGCGCGGGCCAATGCCGAGTCGGCGATGATCTTCATCCAGTTTTCCGACTGGGACCGCGACATCGCCATCGCCGCCTCGGAAGCGCGCGAGCGCATCGACGCGATCCGCGGCGATCTGCCGGAGGACTTCACCCGCTACATGGTGATGAAGTTCTCCACCTCCGACCAGCCGGTGGTGAAGATCCGTCTGGCCGGGCAGCGCGACCTGCGCGGCGCGTACGACATGATCGAGCGCGAGTTCAAGCGGCCGCTGGAACGCATCCCCGGCGTGGCCCGCGTGGACATTTCCGGCGCGCCGCCCAACGAGGTGGAAATCGCCATCGCCGCCGACCGCCTGAGCGCGCACGGCCTGAGCCTCAACGACCTCAATGCCAAGCTGAAGACGCTCAATTTTTCGGTGTCCGCCGGCGAGATCGACGACCACGGCGAGCGCCTGCGCGTGCAGCCGGTCGGCGAACTGACCGACCTGCAGCAATTGCGCGACGTGGTGCTCGATGCCAAGGGGCTGCGGCTGGACGACATCGCGCAGGTGCGCCTGCGGCCGCAGCGCATGGATTACGGCCGGCGCCTGGACGGCCGCGCCGCCGTCGGCCTGGACGTGTACAAGGAGCGCAACGCCAACCTCGTCGAAGTTTCCCGGCAGGTGATCGACGCGGTGAAGGACATCCGCGGGCAAGCGGCCCTGTCGGACATCCAGGTGAAGGTGATCGACAACGAAGGCGATGCGGTGACTGCCTCGCTGACCGAACTGGCCGAGGCCGGCGGGATAGGCCTGGTGCTGTCGGTGGCGGTGCTGTTCTTCTTCCTGCGCCACTGGCCGTCCACGCTGATGGTGACGCTGGCCATCCCGATCTGCTTCCTGATGACGCTGGGCTTCATGTACTTCGCCGGCGTCACCCTCAACATCCTGACGATGATGGGCCTGCTGCTGGCGGTCGGCATGCTGGTGGACAACGCCGTGGTGGTGGTGGAAAGCATCTATCAGGAGCGCGAGCGCCTTCCCGGCGATCCGATGCGGGCTTCGGTGCTCGGCACCAAGCATGTGGCCATTGCCCTGTCGGCCGGCACGTTGTGCCACTGCATCGTGTTCGTGCCCAACCTGTTCGGGCCGACCAACGAGGTGAGCATCTTCATGGCGCAGATCGCCATCACCATCAGCGTCTCGCTGCTGGCTTCGTGGCTGGTGGCGATCAGCCTGATCCCGATGTTGTCGGCGCGGATGAAGACGCCGCCGGCGGTTCGCAACGATCGCGGCCTGATCCACCGCCTGCAGGGCCGTTACGCGGGCTTCCTGCGCTGGACGCTGGAACACCGCGGCTGGAGCGTGACCGGCATCGTGTTGATCGTGCTGGCCAGCATCGTGCCGATGGTGCTGACCAAGACCGACATGTTCGGTGGCGGCGGCGATGCCGGAAAGGCCTACATTTTCTACCAGTGGAAAGGCAGCTATTCGCTGCAGCAGATGTCCGACGAGATCCAGCGCGTGGAGGGTTTGCTCGAAGCCAACCGCAAGCGTTTCCACATCACCCAGGTCTATTCGTACTTCAGCGAGGAGGACGGGGGCTCGACGGTGGTGGATTTCGACACGAAGAAGATCGACGAGACCGCCCGGCTCGTCGAAGCCATCCGCAAGGAGCTGCCGCAATCCGCGCGCGCCACCATCGGCATGGGCCGCAACGGCGACAGCGGCGGCGGCAGCCAGCAGCCGGGCGTGTCGGTGGCGCTGGTGGGCGATTCGATGCAGCAGCTCGACGAACTGGCCGGGCAGATCGTGCCCTTGCTGGCGCGGCGCCCGGAGCTGCGCGACGTGCGCGTGGACGCCGGCGACCGCAACAGCGAACTGAAGGTGCGGGTGGACCGCGAGCGTGCGGCTGCATTCGGTTTCAGCGCGGAGGAAGTGGGCAGCTTCGTCGGCATGGCGCTGCGCGGCACTACCTTGCGCGAGTTCCGCCGCGGCGACAACGAAGTGCCGGTGAACGTGCGTTTTGCCGGAGCCGAGCAATACCGCGTGGAAGACCTCTCGCAGTTCATGGTGCGCACCCGCGACGGGCGCGAGGTGCCGCTGCTGAGCCTGGTGGACGTGTCGGTGGTGCCCACCGCCGCCGGCATCCAGCGCTCCAACCGCCAGACCACCTTGAACATCCAGGCCAACCTGGCCGACAAGGTGACCGTGCCGGACGCGCGCAAGGCGATGGAGGACGTGCTCAAGCGGGTCGGGTTCCCGGCCGGCTACAGCTACTCCTTCGACGGCGGCGCGTTCCAGCAGGACGACGATGCGATGAAGCAGATGCTGTTCAACCTCGTCATCGCGGTGCTGATGATCTACATCGTGATGGCGGCGGTGTTCGAGTCGATGTTGTTCCCGGCGGCCATCATGAGCGGCGTGGTGTTCTCGATCTTCGGCGTGTTCTGGCTGTTCTGGCTGAGTGGCACCGCATTCTCGATCATGGCCTTCATCGGCATCCTCGTGCTGATGGGCGTGGTGGTGAACAACGGCATCGTGATGATCGAGCACGTCAACAACCTGCGCCGGCGCGGCATGGCCCGCACCGATGCGCTGGTGGAGGGCAGCCGCGAGCGGCTGCGCCCGATCATGATGACGATGGGCACCGCGATCCTGGCGATGGTGCCCATCGCGATGGGCAATACCCAGCTGGCCGGCAACGGGCCGCCGTACTTCCCGATGGCCCGCGCCATCGCCGGCGGGCTGGCCTTCTCCACGCTGGTGAGCCTGCTGTTCTTGCCGACGATCTACGCGATCCTCGACGACCTCGGCACCGGTACCGCGCGGCTGATCCGGCGCGCGCGCGGGTTGCCGGCCGAATCCGCGACAGCGACGGCAGGCTGAGGCGGCGTCGCTTTTGGCTCAGGCGAACAGCTTGCCGGCGATGCGCAGGCCGGCGATCCACACGCCGGCCATGCTGCCCAGATCGGTGAGCAGGAACACCAGCACCACCCGCGAGACGCGGTTGCGATACCAGCCGCGCCAGCTCTGGGTGTCGTCGCGCAGGGCGAGGAAGTCGGCATAGGCCGGCTTGCGCAGGTGCACTTCGACCAGCGCGCTGAACATGCCGGCCGGCAAGGTGGCGCGGAACGGCTTGAACGGGGCCACCACCGCGGCGGTCAGCACGCTGAGCGGGTGGCCGCCGCCGAGCAGGCAGCCCAGCCCGGCCAGCCCGGCGGTCCAGGCCGCCCAGATCGCCAGCAGGTGAGTGCCCACGCCCATGCCGCCGCGCCAGAAACCGATGCCCACGCCGCTCAGCACCAGCGCGGTGATCGCCAGCGAGAACCACGGGATGTTGCGCTTGGGCGGCAGGTATTCGAGCTCGGCGCGCAGCTGCTGCGGGTTTTCGGTGTCGTCCTTCAGGTGCCGCGACAGGCCGGCCAGATGCCCAGCGCCGACCACCGCCAGCACCTCGCGCGCATCGCCGCAGCTTTCGCGCAGGCGCGTGGCCATGTAGCGGTCGCGCTCGGCGATGATGGTCTCGTACAGCGCCGGGCTTTCGCCGGCAAACTCGCTGAAACTCGATTCGAGCATGTCGCCCTGCTTGAGTTTCTCGATGTCGTTCTCGCCGACCTCGTCGCTGGACAGCAGCCCGGCCAGCAGCCCGGAACTGAGCTTGATCCGGCCCCAGAAGCCGAGCCGGCCGGAGGCGCGACGGAAGGTCAGGCCGACGTCGCGGTCGATCAGGTGTACCGGCAGGTTGCGCGCACGGGCTTCCAGCACGGCGCCCTTGAGCTCGGCGCCGGGCTCGATGCCGAGCTGCTCGGCCAGCCGGCGCTGGTAGGCGGCCAGTCCGAGGTTCACCGCGAACAGCGCCAGCCGCTTGCTGCGGATCACCTGCACCAGGTCGAGCTTGGCCAGCGCGTCCGGGTCGGTCATCGACTGCAGGCGCTGGGCATCCAGTTCCACCGCCACCGCATCGAAGCGGCCACTGTCGATGGCCTGTTTCACCGCGGCCACGCTGGCCTGCGACACGTGCGCGGTGCCGAGCAGGGTGTAGCGCACGCCGTCGCGCTCGACCACGCGCACGGGTTGGTCGGCAAAGGCATCGGTTGCGGGGGCGGTATCCGCAATGGGCGCGGACGAGGAGGGCAGGTCGTTCATCGGAAGGGTTCGAGTCCGGAAGGTGGCGTGTCGGCGCCGGTGCCGAGCGCGCGTTGCATCTGCACGGTGTCCAGCCAGCGGCCATGCTTGAAGGCCAGCGCGGGGAACACGCCGATCAGGGTGAAGCCGAGTTTTTGGTGTAGGCGGATCGAGGCGGCATTGGCCGGTTCCCCGATCACCGCGACCATCTGGCGGAAGCCGCAGGCCTCGCAGGCGGCGATCAACGCCTGCATCAGCAAGGTGCCGATGCCCTGGCCGTGCGCCGCATCGGCGACGTAGACCGAGTTCTCCACGGCCCACTGGTAGGCCATGCGGCTGCGATAGCGGCCGGCATAGGCATAGCCGAGAACTTCACCGCCGTGCTCGGCGACCAGATAGGGGTAGCCGGCGGCCAGCGTGCGGTGCATGCGCGCCAGCATCTCGGCCTCGTCGGGCACCTCGTATTCGTAGGTGTTGACCCGCTCGCGCACTTCCACCGCGTAGATCGCGGCGATGGCGGGCACGTCGGCCTCGCGGGCCGGTCGGATCGTCGGGGACACGGCAGGCTCAGTCGATGTAGCGCTTGAGCAGGCCGTCGTAGGCATCGATGCGGCGGTCGCGCAGGAACGGCCAGATGCGCCGGACGTGCTCGCTGCGCGCCATGTCGACCTCGGCCAGCAGCAGGGCCGGTTCGGTGCCGGCCTCGACGACGAATTCGCCCTGCGGGCCAAGCACGTGGCTGTTGCCCCAGAAGTCGATGCCGGAGGCCCCCAGCGGCGAGGCCTCGTGGCCGACGCGGTTGCAGCTCAGCACCGGCAGGCCGTTGGCGACGGCGTGGCCGCGATGGCTCAATACCCAGGCATCGCGCTGGCGGGTCTTTTCGTCTGCGGCATCGGCGGGGTCCCAGCCGATCGCGGTGGGATAGAGCAGCATTTCGGCGCCGGCCAGCGCCATCAGGCGCGCGGCTTCCGGATACCACTGGTCCCAGCACACCAGCACGCCGAGCCGGCCCACCGACGTGTCCACCGGCTTGAAACCGATGTCGCCGGGCGTGAAGTAGAACTTCTCGTAGAAGCCCGGGTCGTCGGGGATGTGCATCTTGCGGTACTTGCCGACGAGCGTGCCGTCCTTTTCCAGCACCACGGCAGTGTTGTGGTACAGGCCGGTGGCACGCTTCTCGAACAGCGAGCCGACGATCACCACGCCGTGCTGCTTGGCCAAGGCACCTAGCCGCTGCGTGCTCGGGCCGGGGATCGGTTCGGCGAGGTCGAATTCGTCCACCGATTCGTGTTGGCAGAAGTACGGGCCGTTGTGCAGCTCCTGCAACAGCACGAGTCGGGCGCCTTGCGCGGCGGCTTCGGCCACGCGGGCCTCGATCACGGACAGATTGGCTTTGGCGTCGCCGTGGTTGCGCTCCTGGACGAGCGCGACGGGGAGAGTCTTGCGGGTGGTCATCGGCATGCTGGCACGGGATGCAG
The DNA here is from genome assembly GCA_003449195.1 of Lysobacteraceae bacterium. GTDB lineage: Bacteria > Pseudomonadota > Gammaproteobacteria > Xanthomonadales > Xanthomonadaceae > Xanthomonas_B. The sequence goes on from DMID01000160.1 coordinate 5,887, forward strand.
GCGCGCATGGTAGCGCGCCGGAGTGGGGTGGCCGGCCAATGCGGCAACCGGCGCGGAGGGCAGGTTCAGGCGACCAGCAGGCCGGCCGGCAACTGCATGGTGATGCAGTGCAGGCTGCCGTTCTGCCAGATCAGCGGGCGGCAGGGCACCTGCACGATCTCGCGGTCGGGGAAGGCAGCGGCCAGCACGTCGCGTGCGGCATCGTCGGTCACCTGCTCGTCCGGGGTGATGCCGTACGCGGGCATCAGCACGGCGCCGTCGACGATCAGGAAATTGGCATAGGAGGCGGCCAGGCGGCGGCCCTCGTCGAGGATCGGCCGCGCCCACGGCAGCGGGAACAGGCGGTAGGGCCGGCCATCGATGGTGCGCAGTGCGGCCAGTTCCTCGCCCATCGCGGTCAATTCGGCATGGTGCGAATCGCCGGCATCGTCGCAGGCCTGGAACACGATGCTGTCGGCCGAGGCAAAGCGGGCGAGGGTATCGACATGGGCATCGGTGTCGTCGCCTTCCAGATACCCGTGGTCCAGCCACAGCACACGCCGTTGCGCCAGCCAGCCGGCCAGCTTGGCAGACACCTCGTCGCGCGCGAGCTGCGGATGGCGCTCGTGCAGGCATTTCCACGTGGACAGCAGGGTGCCTGCGCCGTCGGTGTCGATGGCGCCGCCTTCCAGCGCGAAGTCGATGCTCTGCACGTCGGCCTGCGCGAACAGGCCGTTGCCGGCCAGCGTGCCGACCAGCCGGTCGTCGCGGCTGGCCTCGAATTTGCCGCCCCAGCCGGTGAAGCGGAAGTCGAGCAGGCGGAAGCCGCCATCGGCACGTTTGAGCGTGATCGGGCCGGAATCGCGCAGCCAGGTGTCGTCGTATTCGACGGTGACGAAACGCACGCGCTCCATGTCAATCCGGTTCGAGCGCAGACGCATTTCGGCGTAGGTCTCGATGTCGTCGTCGGCCACGCAGATCACCACCGGTTCGAAGCGGGTGATGGCGGCGACCAGGGCCACGTAGGTGTCCTCGACTTCGCCCAGGCGCTCGGCCCAGTCGGTCTCGGCATGCGGCCACGCGATCAGGACGGCGGACTGGGATTCCCATTCCGCCGGGAAACGGAGTTCTGCGCTCATGGATTACGGAATGCTTCCAATGAAGGCGCCGCATGAGGCGGCGCCGGGAGTGCCTTGGCCGCGATATGGATCAGCGGACGGGGGGCTTGGGGCCGATCTCGTTCGGTGCGGCCTTGCGCACCACCACGTCGATGACCTTGTTCTTTTCGAAGTAGACGATGTAGTCCGGGTATTCCCAGCGGTTGATCGTCGGCCATTGCTTCTTCTGGCCGCCCTTCGGATTCAGTTTTTGCTGGGGAGCGCCGAGCCGGGCCTCGACCTGCTGCATTGTCTGTCCGCGCGCCGGTGCGCCGGCGGGGGCATGCTTTGCGCGATCCACCAGCAAGGTCTCGGCGGAGGCGGCAACTGGAGTCAGGGCAACCAGCAGGGCGGAAAGTGCGGCGGTGGCAACGAGGCGATTCATCCCGGAGTCTCCCGAAAGGTGGCGCATGCGCGGCGAACGGGCCGCACCATAACAAAAAACCGCCTGGGCGGCGGTTTCTTGATGCTTTCGCGGCAGCAGGCGACTCAGCGCTGGCGGGCCTTGAAGCGCGGATTGCTCTTGCAGATCACGAAGACCTTGCCGCGACGGCGGACCACCTTGCAGTCGCGGTGACGGGCCTTCGCCGACTTCAGGGAGGACAGGACCTTCATGACACACCTCGGCGTAAACGTCTGGATTCGGGGGACAGGACCCCGGTTTTCCCTTGTGGGATATGGCCGGGAGTCCGCTAAGCCGCCAATCTTACCGTGATGGGTGGCTGGTGTTCAAGTGCGGCGAGATGTCTCCGGCCGGGGCTTCCGGCGGTGCCCTACAATCGGTGGTCCCGAAAGAGCTGCCGCAACTGGAGAGTCGTGCATGGAATCGAACATCCCCGTGTTGACCATTGATGGTCCGTCCGGAGCCGGCAAGGGCACGGTCAGCCGGATCGTGGCCGCGCGGCTCGGGTGGCATTACCTCGATTCCGGTGCACTTTACCGGGCGGTCGGCGTGGCGGCGAGCTGGGCCGATCTGGATATTTCCGACTCGGCGGCGCTGGTGCGCTGCGCATTCGATACGAGGGTTTCCTTCGTGGAGTCGCAGGCGCGTGGCCTGCGCGTTGAGGTGAACGGGGTCGATGCCACCGACGAGCTGCGCCTGGAAACCACGGGGGCGGTGGCCTCGGCGATTGCCGCCATCCCCGAGGTGCGCTCGGCCCTGCGCGAGCGCCAGCGGGCGTTCCGGCGCTTGCCGGGGCTGGTGGCCGACGGGCGCGACATGGGGACGGTGATCTTCCCCGATGCTTCGTTCAAGGTGTTCCTGACGGCCAGTGCCGAGGAGCGCGCCGACAGGCGCTACAACCAATTGAAAGAAAAAGGGGTTTCGGTTAGCATGGGCGACCTGCTGCGGGAGATTCTTGCCCGCGACGCCCGCGACGCCCAGCGTGCGGTGGCGCCCCTGAGGCCGGCCGAAGATGCCGTGCTCATCGACACCACGGGCATGCCGATCGATCAGGTGGTGGACAAGGTGCTGGCACTGGCCCGGCCGCTTTGATCCTTGCGTCGGGAGTGGTTCCTTCCCGGCAGACTGGCGCAACACCGCAATACAACAACAGGCACCGTCGCGCGAGCGGCGGTTTTTCATCCACCAACAGGGTGGGCGGCGCATTGCCTCGTCGGCGTGGCCGTCCGTGTGTCCAACCGAGTATTTTCAAACATGACCGAATCTTTCGCAGAACTGTTCGAACAGAGCCAGGCCAATCTGGCCAAGCTGAAGCCGGGCGCCATCGTCACCGGTACCGTCGTGGAAGTCCGCGGCGACGTCGTGGTGATCAACGCCGGCCTGAAGTCCGAAGGCATCGTGCCGATCGAACAGTTCCGTAACGACGCCGGCGAAATCGACGTGGGCGTGGGCGACCAGGTCAAGGTCGCGCTGGATTCCATCGAGAACGGCTTCGGCGAGACCGTGCTGTCGCGCGAGAAGGCCAAGCGCGCGATGGTGTGGGACGAGCTGGAAGAAGCGCTCGAGAAGAACGAGACCATCACCGGTCGCATCAGCGGCAAGGTGAAGGGCGGCTTCACCGTCGACATCAAGGACGTCCGCGCGTTCCTGCCGGGCTCGCTGGTCGACGTGCGCCCGGTGCGCGACCCCGCGTATCTGGAAGGCAAGGAGCTGGAGTTCAAGCTGATCAAGCTTGACCGCAAGCGCAACAACGTCGTCGTTTCGCGCCGCGCCGTGGTCGAAAGCGAGCACTCCGAAGAGCGCGAGCAGCTGCTCGAGAAGCTGGTCGAAGGCGCCGTGCTCAAGGGCGTCGTCAAGAACCTCACCGATTACGGTGCGTTCGTCGACATGGGCGGCATCGACGGCCTGCTGCACATCACCGACATGGCATGGAAGCGCGTGCGCCATCCGTCCGAGGTGGTCAACGTCGGCGACGAGCTGGAAGTGCGCGTGCTGAAGTTCGACCGCGAGCGCAACCGCGTGTCGCTGGGCCTGAAGCAGCTGGGCGAAGATCCGTGGGACAACATCGCCCGCCGCTACCCGGCCAACAGCCGCGTGTTCGGCAAGGTCTCCAACGTCACCGATTACGGCGCTTTCGTCGAGATCGAGCCGGGCGTCGAGGGTCTGGTGCACGTGTCCGAGATGGATTGGACCAACAAGAACGTCAACCCGTCCAAGGTCGTGCAGGTCGGCGACGAGGTCGAGGTGATGGTGCTGGACGTGGACGAAGAGCGTCGCCGCATCTCGCTGGGCATGAAGCAGGTTGCCGCCAATCCGTGGGAGACTTTCGCGGCCATCCACAAGAAGGGCGACAAGGTGTCCGGCCAGATCAAGTCGATCACCGATTTCGGCATCTTCATCGGCCTGGACGGCGGCATCGACGGTCTTGTGCATCTGTCCGACATCAGCTGGAACACCACCGGCGAAGACATCGTGCGCAACTTCAAGAAGGGCGACACGCTGGAAGCCGTGGTGCTGGCGGTCGATCCGGAGCGCGAGCGCATTTCGCTGGGCGTCAAGCAGCTCGAGCAGGATCCGTTCGGCCAGTACATGGCCGGTCACCCGAAGGGCTCGAAGGTTGAAGGCACCGTCAAGGAAGTGGATGCCAAGGGCGCCACGATCGACTTGGGCGATGGCGTCGAGGGCTACGTGTCCGTCCGCGACATCAGCTACGACCGTGTCGACGACGCATCGCAGGTCCTGAAGGTCGGCGAGAAGATCGAAGCCAAGTTCATCGGCATGGATCGCAAGGGCCGCAGCCTGCAGCTTTCGATCAAGGCCAAGGACGAAGCCGAGACCGCCGAAGCGCTGGCCGAGTACAACAAGACCGCCGCCGAGGCCGCGACCGGCACCACCAGCCTGGGCGCCCTGTTGCGTGCCCAGTTGGGCGGCAAGTCCGAGTAAGCGCAAGCAGTCCCGCAAGGGGCTGGCAGTTCGTCCGCGCGTCCCGTGCTTGCACGGGGCGCGCGGCTTTCATGTTGGCAGCACTTTTCGCCCGTACTGATGACCAAGTCCGAACTGATCGAAATCCTGGTCCGCCGTCAGCCGCATTTGCGCGCAGACGATGTCGATCTGGCCGTCAAGTCCCTTCTCGACATGATGGGGGCTGCGCTGTCGCAGGATGAGCGGATCGAAATCCGCGGTTTCGGCAGTTTTTCCCTGCATTTCCGTCCGCCCCGCATGGGCCGGAATCCGAAGACCGGTGCTTCCGTTGCCTTGACCGGCAAGCATGTGCCGCATTTCAAGCCGGGCAAGGAGCTGCGCGAGCGCGTCAGCGATGTCATCCCGTTGCCGGATTCCTCCGGCGGCTGAGGCAGTTTCATTCGCGGCGCAGACCGCGTGGGGCGACATCGCCTAGTCAAGCCGGTTTGGTCGCGACTCTGCTGCATTCGACAGCGTTGCCTGACGATGATGCGTGCAGGCTGCCGCCTCGCACGGCACAATGCGCATGGTCATTTCCGGCAGCGCCAGCACTTTGCGGCACGCGTCCGGACATTGCGTCCAGCTGGCGGCGATCCGTCTGGATATTGATTCTGGAGCAGCAACACGATGGAATTTCTCAACGAGTGGTTCTGGTTTTTCCTGTGCCTGCCGCTGGCGGCATTGGCCGGATGGGTGATTGGCCGCAGGGGCGGCCAGCGTCACGGAGAAAGCCAGGTCAGTCGTTTGTCCAGCACGTATTTTCGCGGCCTCAACTACCTGTTGAGCGAGCAGCCCGACAAGGCGATCGAGCTGTTCCTGCACATCGCCGAACTGGACAAGGAAACATTCGAAACCCAGGTGGCCCTCGGGCATCTCTTCCGTCGCCGCGGCGAAGTCGATCGGGCCATCCGACTGCATCAGGGGCTGGTGCAGCGCCACGATCTGAGCGACGCGCAGCGCGTGCAGGCCTTGCTCGCGCTGGGCGAGGACTACATGAAATCCGGCTTGCTTGATCGGGCCGAAACCGTGTTTTCCGATCTGGCCAAGATCGATCAGCGTGCCCCGCAGGCGCTCAAGCACCTGATTTCGATCTATCAGGCCGAGCGCGACTGGGAAAAGGCCATCGACAATGCCGCCCGCTACGAGGAAGTGACCGGCGAACCGATGGGCAAGCTCATCGGCCAATTCGAGTGCGAGCTGGCCGAGCGGCATCGCAGTGCCGGTGATGCGGACGAAGCCCGGCGATGCGTTGCCCGGGCCTACGAAGCGGATGCCACGTCGGTGCGCGCAGGCATTTTGGAAGGGCGCATCGAATCGGCTGCCGGCAATGACGAGGCTGCCATCCGCGCTTTCGAAAGGGCGGCACGTCACGATCCCGAGTTCCTGCCCGAGTTCATGCCGGCCCTGCTGGCGTGCTACGAGCGCGTCGGAGACTTGTCCGGTGCCCGCGCCTTCCTTGCCGAGATGACCGAGCACTATCGGGGCATCGCTCCGGTATTGGCCGTGACGCGCCTGGTGGAAGCGCAGGACGGCATTGTCGAGGCCCGGCAGTACCTGAGCACCCAGCTGAAAGACCGCCCGTCCGTGCGTGGCGAGGCTGCCCTGATAGATCTCACGCTGGCCGGTGGTGGCGATGCAGGCGCGACCTTGAACGATCTCAAGCACATCACCGACCAATTGCTGGTCCGCAACCCGAGCTACCGTTGCACGCGTTGCGGTTTCGGTGCGAGAACCCACCACTGGCAATGCCCGAGTTGCAAGGAGTGGGGTACGGTCAAGCCGCTGCTCAACTACGCCGTGGTATGAGCATGCCGTTTGCGGCATGGGCTGGCTGCGGCATTGCTGCATTCGTGCTCGCGTTCGTTGCCACGGGCCTGTTGCGCCGTTACGCGTTGTCGCGCCGGTTGCTCGATCAGCCGGACGAGCGCCGCAATCATGTCGTTCCGACGCCTCGTGGCGGTGGCCTGTCGATCGCTCTGGTGGTGCTGTTCGGTTATTGCGTTCTTGTGTGGGCGGAGCCTTCCACGGCTTTCCGCTGGGGCGGTTTCGTGCTCGGGCTGGCCATGGTGGCGGGCATTGGCTGGCTGGACGATCATCGCCCTCTTTCCGCCCGGTTGCGCCTTTGCGTGCATGCGCTGGCCGCCGGGTTGATGTCGGTCACGGCATGGAGCATCGGTGGCGGTCTGCCCGAGATGACGGTGGCATTCTGTGCGGCGATCATCCTGATCAACGTCTGGAATTTCATGGACGGTATCGACGGGCTGGCCGTCACGCAGGCGATGATCGTTTCGGCCTGCGGCCTGTGGCTTGCCGGTGCAACGGGTGCCGCCGGTGTGCTTTCCATGCTGGTGCTGGCGGGATGTGCAGGTTTTCTTCCGTGGAATTTCCCGAAAGCGCGGATATTCCTCGGCGATGCCGGAAGCGGGGCACTGGGCTATTCGATTGCCGGCATTCTGATGGCATCGATGGCACAGGAGCGGGGAAGCGCAATGCAGCTACTCCTGCCGATGGCCGCATTCCTCGTGGACGCAGGGTGCACCTTGCTTTCCCGCATCCTGAAGCACGAAAAATGGTGGATGGCCCACAGTCAGCACACGTACCAGATGCTGGCCAGGCGCTGCGGCTCCCATGTCCGGGTGACCATCGGGTATGCGGTTTTTTCGATCAGTTGCATGACGTTCACATGGCTCCTTTCATTCTCGGGCACCAAATCGATGTTGCCGGGCGTGATGGCCGTGTATGCGTTCGCGGCAATGCTGTGGTGGCGGATTCGGAGCGAGAGGCTCCGTTGTCCCGGGAAAACAGGCCGTAACGACACGAATCCCTGATTGCGAGTGAAGTCCGACATGGAAGACAGGAAGTCATATCGCTGGCCGGAATTCCACCCTCGTTTGCCGAGGGTGCTGGTCGCGTTGCATGACGTTGCGATGGTGGCCTTCTGCTGGGGCGGGCTGACCTTCATCCGCTACGGCTTGATGTCGAATGCCAGGCCGGCATGGGAGTTCGACTGGACACAACTGGCGCTGGTGGTGCTGGCGCAAGGCGTGGTGTTCTGGAGCGTCGGCCTCTACCGGGGACTCTGGCGATTTGCCAGCGTGCCGGATCTCTGGAACATATTGAAGGCCTGTCTGCTGGGCATGCTGGTGATCCTGCTTGTCCTGGCCATCTACAACCGGTTCGATAACGTGCCCAGGACCGTGCTGCTGGTTTATCCCATCGCCCTCACCGGGCTGCTGGGCGTGCCGAGGTTGCTGTATCGAGGATGGAAGGACCATCAGGTCAGCGGGTACGAAAAGGGTGCGCAGCGTGTGCTCATCCTCGGTGCGGGGCGTGCGGGCGAAGCTTTGGTGCGCGATCTTCGACGTTCAGGTGCGTACGAGCCCGTGGGTTTCCTCGACGACGCCGCAAACCTTCACGGTTCGCGGGTGCAGGGCATCCCGATCCTCGGTTCGCTGGATGAGGCCGCGTCGATTTCGCGTGAGCTTTCCGCTCGACTGCTCGTCGTGGCCATCCCTTCGCTGGATGCTGCGGGCATGCAACGGGTGATGGGAATATGCGAGCGCAGCGGTCTGCGGTTCCGGACCGTTCCTCGTCTGGAGGACGTGCTCGAGGGACGGTCGATGCCCGGCGAGCTCAAGGAGATCCAGATCGAGGATTTGCTGGGGCGCAAGCCCGTGATGCCCGACTGGAAACTGGTGAGGAGCTGGCTTGGCGGGCGGGCGGTGCTCGTCACCGGTGCGGGCGGTTCCATCGGTTCGGAGTTGTGCAGGCAGTGCGCACGCCATGGCGTGCGGAGGATCGTCCTGCTTGAACTGGACGAGCTGGCGCTCATCACCATCCGTGCAGACCTTCGGCGTTCGTTCCCTGACCTCGAAATCGTCGCCGTGCTCGGTAATTGCGGTGATCCGGCGGTGGTCCGTCACGCGTTGAAGCTTGGTGTGCCCGATGCGGTGTTCCATGCCGCCGCCTACAAGCAGGTGCCGCTCCTCGAAGGCCAGGTGCGTGAGGCGGTCAGGAACAATTCGCTGGCCACGCACACGATCGCGAAAGCTTGCCAGGAAGCCCGGGTCGGCAGCTTCGTGCTGATTTCCACCGACAAGGCGGTCGACCCGGTCAACGTGCTCGGTGCCAGCAAGCGACTGGCCGAAATGATCTGCCAGTCGCTCGATGCCGATGAGGGCGGCACCTGTTTCACGGTGGTGCGTTTCGGCAACGTGCTCGATTCGGCCGGAAGCGTGGTGCCCTTGTTCCGCGAGCAGATCCGCCAGGGCGGGCCGGTAACGGTCACCGACCCTGAAGTCACCCGCTATTTCATGACCATCCCGGAAGCTTGCCAGCTGATCATCCAGGCAGCGGCCGCTTCGACGCATGGAGCCATCTACACGCTCGACATGGGCGAGCCGGTGCCGATCAGGATACTGGCCGAGCAGATGATTCGACTGACCGGCAAGCAGCCTGGCCGCGACATCGAGATTGTCTACACGGGGCTGCGTCCGGGCGAAAAACTGCACGAAACGCTGTTTTATCCGGAGGAACACTACGGCCGGACCAGCCACCCCAAGATTTTCGAAGCCAAGGGCAAGAAAACCGTGCCCGAAGCGATCCGGCAGGGCATTCCGCAGCTCCGAGGTGCGGTGGAGCGATACGACGAGGCCGCGTTGCGGCACATGCTCCAGGAACTGGTGCCGGAGTTTTCGCCGATGGCTCGCGACATCGCCAAGGAACGTGTCAGTATTGTCGTTCCTTTCCCGTCACGTGATGCCCGCAGGGTCTGAATGAGCAAGAGAATCCGTCATGCCGTGTTCCCGGTGGCCGGCCTCGGCACCCGTTTCCTGCCGGCGACCAAGACCGTCCCCAAGGAGATGCTGCCGATCGTCGACCGGCCGCTGATCCAGTATGCGGTCGATGAAGCCATCGAAGCCGGTTGCGACACGCTGGTGTTTGTCACCAACCGTTACAAGCATGCGGTCGCCGATTATTTCGACAAGGCTTACGAGCTGGAACAAAAGCTTGAAAAGGCCGGCAAGGCCGCGCAGCTGGAAATGATCCGGCATGTATTGCCGTCGAACGTCCGTGCGGTTTTCGTGACCCAGACCGAAGCGCTCGGGCTGGGCCATGCAGTGCTGTGCGCCAAGGCCATCGTCGGCGACAACCCGTTCGCGGTGTTGTTGCCGGACGACTTGATCTGGAACCGTGGGCCAGGAGCCCTGGCGCAGATGGCCGATGCCGCTGAAAAGAGCGGCGCCAGCATGATTGCCGTCGAGGACGTGCCGCACGAGCAGACCGCCAGCTACGGCATCGTCGCCACCGATCCGTTCGAGGGGCATCAGGGCCGGATCCGCGCGATCGTCGAAAAGCCCAAGCCGGAGGTCGCTCCGAGCGACTTGGCAGTCGTGGGGCGCTACGTGCTCGATTCGAGGATCTTCGGTTTGCTGGAAAGCACGGCTCCCGGTGCCGGTGGCGAAATCCAGCTGACCGATGCCATCGCCGCCCTGTTGAAGGAAAAAGAAGTGGATGCCTACCGCTTCGAGGGCAAGCGTTTCGACTGCGGCAATCACCTCGGCCTGATCGAGGCGACCATCCGCTATGCCATGGATCACGCCAAGCTGCGTGACGCGACGGCACGGATCATGCGCGAGGCTTTGGCGGACACGAGTACCCCGATGCACTGATGCTTGCGGCGACCGTCCGGGCCTGCGTGCGATGGTTCGACGCATCGGCATCGTGAAACGAAAAGGGCGGCCTGGATTGGCCGCCCTTTTCATTGGTACGGGAAAACGTGTGGGTCAGAGTGCTTCGATGATGCCGGCCGCGCCCATGCCGGTACCGATGCACATGGTCACCATGCCGTACTTCTTCTGGTGACGGCGCAGGCCGTGGACGATGGTGGCCGTGCGGATCGCGCCGGTGGCACCGAGCGGATGGCCGAGCGCGATCGCGCCGCCCAGCGGGTTCACCTTGCCCGGGTCGAGCTGGCTGTCGCGGATCACCGCCAGCGACTGCGCGGCAAACGCTTCGTTGAGCTCGATCCAATCCAGCTGGTCCTTGCTCAGGCCCGCCTGCTTGAGCGCCTTGGGAATGGCCTCGATCGGGCCGATGCCCATCACTTCCGGACGCACGCCGGCGACCGAGAAACTGACGAAACGCGCCAGCGGGATCAGGCCGTAGTCCTTGATCGCCTGCTCGGAAGCCAGCAGCACCGCACCGGCACCATCGCTCATCTGCGAGGAGTTGCCGGCCGTGACGCTGCCGCCGAACTGGCCGTTGCGGAACACGGTGCGCAGCTTGGCCAGGCCTTCCAGCGTGGTGTCGGCGCGCGGGCCCTCGTCGGTATCGGCGAGCTTTTTCTTCAGCTTGATCGTGCTGCCGTCGGCCAGGTCGGGCAGGTGCGAGACGATCTCGTACGGGCTGATTTCGTCCTTGAATTCGCCGGCAGCAATGGCGGCCAGTGCCTTCTGGTGCGAGGCGAGCGCGAACGCATCCTGATCCTCGCGCGAGACCTTCCACTCCTCGGCCACCTTCTCGGCGGTGATGCCCATGCCGTAGGCGATGGCCACGTGGTCGTCGTTGAACACCGCCGGGGACAGGGCGACCTTGTTGCCCATCATCGGCACCATCGACATCGACTCGGTGCCGCCGGCCAGCATCAGGTCGGCATTGCCGAGGCGGATTTCGTTGGCCGCCAAAGCCACGGCCTGCAGGCCGGACGAGCAGAAGCGGTTGACGGTCTGGCCGGCCACGGTATTGGGCAGGCCGGCCAGCAGCACGCCGATGCGTGCCACGTTCATGCCTTGCTCGGCCTCGGGCATGGCGCAGCCGATGATGGCGTCGTCGATGCGGCCCAGATCGATGCCCGGGGCCTGGGCAACGACGGAACGAAGCACATGCGCGAGCATGTCGTCGGGGCGGGTGTTGCGGAACATGCCTTTGGGCGCCTTGCCCACCGGGGTACGGGTGGCGGCGACGATGTAGGCGTCCTGGATCTGCTTGGTCATGGGTCAAACTCCGGGAATTCGGGATTCGTGGACGGGATTCGGCGGGGATGGCCGGCACGCCCTGGGCGGCCGGCGGTTTCCACGAATCTCAGTTGCGCAGCGGCTTGCCCGTCTTGAGCATGTGGACGATGCGCGCCTGGGTCTTTTCCTGCTGGGCCAGCTCGACGAAATGGCGGCGCTCAAGGTTGAGCAGCCACTCTTCATCCACCAGCGTGCCGCGGTCGACCTCGCCACCGCACAGCACGGTGGCGATGCGGGTGGCGATTTCGTAGTCGTACTCGCTGATGAAACGGCCTTCCAGCATGTTGACCAGCATCATCTTGAAGGTGGCGATGCCGACGTCGCCGGCCACCGGGATGCGGCGGGCCGGCAGCGGCGGACGGTAGCCGCCCTCGTGCAGGGCCAGCGCCTCCTGCTTGGCGATGTACAGCGATTCGAAGGCGTTGAACACCACCTTGTCGGTCGGCCGCACCAGACCCAGCTCCTTGGCATTGACCGCCGAGTTGGACACCTTGGCCATCGCCACGGTCTCGAAGACCTTCTTCAGCTCGGCGAACACGTCGCCGCCCGGGCCGGCCGCCTGCGCAGCGCGCACGGCGATTTCCTTCAGGCCGCCGCCTGCCGGCAGCAGGCCAACACCGGCTTCGACCAGACCTATGTAGCTCTCCAGTGCGACCACCGCCTTGGCGCTGTGCATCTGGAACTCGCAGCCACCGCCCAGTGCGAGGCCACGCACGGCGGCCACCACCGGCACCAGCGCGTACTTGATGCGCTGGCTGGTGCGCTGGAAGTTGGCCACGGTGGCCTCGAATTCGGCGATTTTGCCCGCCTGCAAGGCTTCGACGGCGGAGGACAGGTTGGCGCCGGCGGAGAACGGCTCGTTCGGCTGCCAGATCACCACGCCCTTGAACTGCTGCTCGGCAATGCCGATGGCTTCCTGCAGGCCGTCGAGCACGTCGTCGGAGACGGTGTTCATCTTGGTCTTGAAGCTGACCACGCCGATGCCGTCGCCGTCGGTCCACAAGCGCACGCCGTCGTTCTCGTAGACGGTCTCGCCCTGGACGGGTTTTTCGCCCAGCATCGGGTCGGGGAAGCGCTGGCGCTTGTACACTGGCAAGGCCGAGCGCGGCACGAGGGCATTCTTGGTCGGGCTGTAGCTGCCGTCGGCGGCGTGCACGCCGTCACGGCCGTCCAGCACCCACGCCGGCAACGGCGCGCTGCTCATGGCCTTGCCCGCCGCAATGTCTTCGGCCACCCATTGCGCCACCTGCTTCCAGCCGGCGGCCTGCCAGGTTTCGAACGGGCCGAGCTTCCAGCCGTAGCCCCAGCGGATGGCCTGATCGACGTCGCGCGCGGTGTCGGCGATGTCGGCCAGGTGATAGGCGGTGTAGTGGAACAGGTCACGGAAGCAGGCCCACAGGAACTGCGCCTGCGGATGCTGGCTCTCACGCAACTTGGCGAACTTCTCGGCCGGGTTCTTGATCTTGAGGATCTCGATCACTTCCGGCGCGGCAACGCGGTCGGCCGGGCGGTAGTCCTGCTTGGCCAGATCCAGCACGACGATGTCCTTGCCGACCTTGCGGAAAATGCCGGCGCCGGTCTTCTGGCCCAGTGCGCCCTTGTCGATCAAGGCCTGCAACCAGGCGGGCTGGCCGAAGAACTGGTGCCACGGGTCGTCGGGCAGCAGGTCCTGCATGGTCTTGATGACGTGGGCCATCGTGTCCAGGCCGACCACGTCGGAGGTACGGTAGGTGGCCGACTTCGGCCGGCCGAGCAGGGGGCCGGTCAGCGCGTCCACTTCATCGAAGCCAAGGCCGCTCTGCTGGGTGTGGTGGATCACCGACAGGATCGAGAACACGCCGATGCGGTTGCCGATGAAGTTCGGGGTGTCCTTGGCGTACACCACGCCCTTGCCCAGGTACGTGGTCAGGAAGGATTCCAGCCCTTCCAGCACGGCCTGGTCGGTGGTCTTGGCCGGGATCAGCTCGGCCAGATGCATGTAGCGCGGCGGGTTGAAGAAATGCACGCCGCAGAAACGGTGGCGCAGCTGCTCGGGCAGCACGTCGGCCAGCTTGTTGATGCCCAGGCCGGAGGTGTTGGAGGCGAGGACCGCGTGGTCGTTCACGAACGGGGCGATCTTCCTGTACAGGTCCTGCTTCCAGTCCATCCGTTCGGCGATGGCCTCGATGATCAGGTCGCAGCCGCGCAGCTGGTCCAGGCTGCTGTCGTAATTGCCGGGGACGATGGCCTCGGCCAGCGCCTTGCTGGCCAGCGGCGCGGGGCTGAGCTTGCCGAGGTTGGCAATGGCCTTGAGCACGATGCCGTCGGCGGGGCCTTCCTTGGCGGCAAGGTCGAACAGCACGGTATCGACGCCGGCATTGGTCAGGTGGGCGGCGATCTGCGCGCCCATCACGCCGGCACCGAGTACGGCGGCACGACGGACGAGGAGGTTGTTGGACATGTCGTAGTGGCCTTTGGCGATGAAAGGTGGAGGGGGTCAGGCGGCGAGGAAGCCGGCCCGTGCAAAACGGATCAGTTCGCGCGCGGCGGCAGCGCGGTGGGCGGATTCGGCGACATCGGGCGGACGCTTGATCAGGCCGAAATCGGCCATCGCATAGGTCAGCGCCCCGGCAAGGAAGTCGAGCCGCCAGTACAGCTCTTCCTTGCTCAGCTCTGGCACGCAGGCGGCGATGGATTTGCCGAATTCACGCAAGACGTGGCCGTAATGGTCGGACAGGAACTTGCGCAGCCCGTCGTTCTTTTCGGCATAGGCGCGGGCGATGACGCGCACGAATGCGCCGCCGCCATTGCGATCCTGGGCCATCGCCAACGCCGGCTCGACGAAGGCGGCCAGCAAGGCTTCAAGATCGTCCGGATGGTCGCGGCGGGCCGCTTCCAGGCGGGCCATGCGGTCGGCCGTCATTTCGTCCATGCGGCGGCGGAAGACCTCGTTGACGAGGTTTTCCTTCGAGCCGAAGTGGTAGTTGACCGCGGCGATGTTGACGTCGGCCTGGCTGGTGACCTGGCGCAGTGAGGTCCCCGCGAACCCGTGCTGGGCGAACAATTCTTCCGCCGCGCTCAGGATGCGGTCCTTGGTCGAGAAGTGGGCTGGCCGGTTCATCTGGGCATCATTCAAACGATTGTTTGATGTTAGCGCGCCTCGACGTCGTTTTGCATGTTGCGACGCAACACGCGGCATCCGGTGCATTTCCCGCAGGGGCGGGCTAGAATACGCAACCAAACCTTTCCAGCCCGCGTCCAGGCGCGGGCTTTTTTTCATGCTAATGTCGGGCGGACATGCCCGCACCAACGGAGAAATCCCCATGGCGCTGGAGCGCACCCTGTCCATCATCAAGCCCGATGCCGTCGCCAAGAACGTCATCGGCGAAATCTATTCCCGCTTCGAGAAGGCCGGCCTGAAGATCGTGGCCGCCAAGCAGAAGCAGCTCTCGCGCGCCGAAGCCGAAGGCTTCTATGCCGTGCACCGCGAGCGTCCGTTTTTCAACGCGCTGGTGGAGTTCATGATTTCCGGCCCGGTGCAGATCCAGGTGCTGGAAGGCGAGGGCGCGATCCTGAAGAACCGCGACCTGATGGGCGCCACCAACCCGAAGGACGCCGCGCCGGGCACGATCCGCGCCGACTTTGCCGACAGCATCGACGCCAATGCCGTGCACGGTTCCGATGCTGCGGACACCGCCGCCGTCGAGATCGCGTATTTCTTCGCGGCCACCGAAATCACCTCGCGCTGAGGTCATGACGTGAACGAGATCGTGCAGGTTCCCGCTTCGCAGCCCACCGGCGACACCGTCGCCGCTGCCGCCGTGCGCCAGCAGAACCTGCTCGACCTCGATCGCGCCGGGTTGGAGCGCTTCTTCGAGGAGGTTCTCGGAGAAAAGCGCTACCGTGCCCATCAGGTGATGAAGTGGATCCATCACCGTTACGTCACCGATTTCGAGCAGATGACGGATCTGGGCAAGGCGCTGCGCGCCAAGCTGCAGCAGCATGCCGAGGTCGTCGTGCCGAACGTGGTGTTCGACAAGCCCTCCGCCGACGGCACCCACAAGTGGTTGCTGGCCATGGGCGCGGACGGCAAGAACGCCATCGAAACCGTCTACATCCCGGACAAGACCCGCGGCACGCTGTGCGTGTCCTCGCAGGTCGGTTGCGGGTTGAATTGCACTTTCTGCTCCACCGCCACCCAGGGCTTCAACCGCAACCTGACCACGGCCGAGATCATCGGCCAGGTGTGGGTTGCCGCGCGTCATCTGGGCAACGTGCCGCACCAGATGCGCCGTCTCACCAACGTGGTGATGATGGGCATGGGCGAACCGTTGATGAATTTCGACAACGTCGTGCGCGCGATGAGCATCATGCGCGACGACCTGGGCTACGGGCTGGCCAACAAGCGGGTGACGCTTTCCACCTCCGGGCTCGTGCCGATGATCGACCGGCTGTCCGCCGAGAGCGACGTGTCGCTGGCCGTATCGCTGCATGCGCCGAACGATGCCTTGCGCGAGACCTTGGTGCCGCTCAACAGGAAGTACCCGATCGCCGAACTGATGGCCGCTTGTGCGCGTTACCTGCGTGCAAACCCGCGGCGCGATTCGGTGACGTTCGAATACACCTTGATGAAGGGCATCAACGACCAGCCCGAACACGCCCGTCAGCTGGCCAAGCTGATGCGCCAGTTCGACAACGCGGTGCAGGCGCGCGATTCGGGCAAGGTCAATCTGATTCCCTTCAACCCGTTCCCGGGTACCCGCTACGAGCGTTCGGACGAGTCGCACATCCGGAATTTCCAGACGATCCTGCTCGAAGCCGGCGTGCTGACGATGGTCCGCCGTACCCGTGGCGACGACATCGATGCCGCCTGCGGCCAGCTCAAGGGGCAGGTGATGGATCGGACCCGCCGGCAGGCCGAATTTCTCCGCCATCTGGACCAGCAGCAGGCGCGTGGCGATGAGGCTGCGTGATTCGCTGCCGTTGGCCTGCGTGGCACTTTGCCTGCTGACGGCCGGCTGCAGTCGCCTGACATTCGTGAAGCCGTCGATGGAGCGCGGGAAGTCGCGCGAAGTCGCACCCAAGTACGACATCCGCGACGACAAGCAAGCGCGCGAGCGGCTGGCGGCGCGCGACCAGTTGACCCTTGCCGCGGACAGTTTGCAGGCTGGCCGGGTCGACGATGCCGAAAAGCAGGTGCGCAAGGCGCTTTCGCTGGGCGGAGACCAGGCCGAGGCGAACACGATGCTGGCGTTGATCGCAACCCGCAAAGGTGACGCACGTGCCGCCGGGGACTATTTCGAGCGTGCGGCCCGCCAATCCGGTGGACGTGGTGCCGAGGCGAACAATTACGGGGCATGGTTGTGCGGCAATGGCCGCGAGGCCGAGGCGCAGCCCTGGTTCGATCGCGCGCTTGCCGATGCGGATTACCTCACTCCGGCAACGGCATTGGCAAATGCGGCCAGCTGCGCTTTCCGGATCGGGCAGTACGGGCATGTGGATGGGGAATTGCGGAAGGCCTTGTTGCTCGATCCGGACAATGCAGTCGCACTGGAAACGATGGCGGCCAACCAATATCGTCTCGGCCAGTATTTCGATGCGCGTGCCTTCGTCGAGCGTCGGCTTGCGGCTGCGCCGGCCACCGCATCCGTGTTACAACTTGCGATGCAGATCGAATCAGGGTTGGGCGACATGGCTGCTGCCCGCCGTTACTCCCAGCGGCTGCAAACGGAATTTCCTCCGGCCGCAAATGCCAATCCCGGGGCGGGCAAGCAGTGAGTGACGTTGCAAATCAGGCCGCGACATCGGCCGACAATGGTGGTTGCGGACTTCACCTGAAGGATGCACGCGAAAAGGCCGGCATGAGCCTCGCCGATGCGGCGAGCACGCTGAAAGTGCCGATGCATGTGGTCGAGGCCATCGAGTCCGAGCGTTGGGATTTGCTCGGTGCGCCGGTTTATGCGCGTGGCCTGATCCGCAGTTATGCGCGCTTGCTGGGGGTCGACCTGCAGCCATTGATGGCGCAGGCGCATGTGGCCCGCATCGAACCGGTGGAACTGGTCAGCCATACGCATACGCCGCGGTACAAGCTGTGGTTCGAAGGCATCGCGCGCCGGCTTGTGTATGTCGCCGTCACGGCCATGGTGGCCGTGCCGACGTGGTACTGGATGCGCTCGTCGGCGCCATTGGCGTCCACCACGACGGCATCGCTGGATGCGATCCCTGCGCAGCCCCTCGGCACGGTGCCGGTTGCGGACAAGCCGATTGATGCGGCGTCGCGCGCTTCGGGTTCGGTGCCGGCTCCGCATGATCAGGCTGCGGTGCCGTATGTGGCCTCGTTGGCGGTGGTGCCCAAGCCGGCCGATGTGGCGGCGTTGCTGCTGCGTTTCACCGGCGACAGCTGGTTCCGCGTGCTCGGGCCGGAAGGTCAGGTCGTGGATCAGGGGCTGCTGCATGCGGGAGAAGAACGCGCGTTCGGTCCCGGTCAGGCCGCCAAGGTGATGCTTGGCAATGCCAGCGCGGTCGAGGTTCAGCAGAGAGGCGCTACGCTGGATCTTGCACCTTATCGCAAGGCCAACGTGGCCCGCTTTACGGTATCCTCCGACGGCTCCGTGGTTCCCGCGTCCGACTAGGCAATGGTCCGGGCGGCATCCCGGAAACCGGTATCCCAACATCAAGGCCCCGCGCGGACGGGGCGAGAGTACGCATGGCAATCGACGATCTGCTTGACGAGCACGAACAGGGCGAACGCGTTCGCTCCTGGCTGAGGAAGAACGGCGCGGTAATGGCGGGAGGCGTTGCGCTGGGCGTGGCCGTCATCGTCGGCTGGCAATGGTGGAATGCACGCCAGAGCACCGCCCAGACCGCCGCCAACACGCGATATGCCGCTTTCGTGACCGACCTCCAGGCGGGCAAGTCCGACAAGGCCAAGGCCGAAGTCGCCGGGCTCAAGGACAGCGTGGTCTACGACGAGTTGGCCGCATTGCGGCTGGCAAAGGCGCAGAGCGAGGCAGGCAAGGCCGACGATGCCATCGCCACCTTGCGCGGCGTCCCCAGGGATTCGCGCCTGCGTCATCTGGTCGATATCCGTCTTGCCAAGTTGCTGATCGAGGCCGGCAAGGCCGCCGATGCCCTGGCCTTGGTGGACAAGGCCGACGACAGCACGGCGCTGGAAGTCAAGGGCGACGCGCTGGCGGCGCTCGGCCGCAAGGATCAGGCACGGGCCGCTTACGACAAGGCATTGGTGAGCCTGGACGTGGCAGCGCCGGAGCGGCGTCTGGTCGAACTGAAACTCACTGATGTGGGCGGCACGGTGGCCAAGCCCGCGGAGCCTATCTGATGAAGCGGGTTGACATGATCAAGCAGATCGCGGCAGTGGCGTTGCTTGCCACCGCACTGACCGGTTGCAGCACGGTCAAGGGCTGGTTCGCGGGCAAGAATGCCTCGGCAAAGAAAGCCGCCGAGCCGGCCGAGCTGGTGGACTTCAAGCCCAGCATGAAGGTCTCCAAGCTGTGGAGCGAGCACGTCGGCAAGGGCGAGAAGCGTACCGGCGTGCGTCAGACCCCGGTCGTGGCCGACGGCCACGTCTACGTGGCGGCACTCGAAGGCGGCGTGCGTGCCCTGGATCTGCAGTCCGGCAAGGAGCTGTGGAAGTACGTGCCGGAGAAGGAAAAGAAGAAGGCGCGGTTGCGCCTGTCCGGTGGTCCGGGCGCAGGCGACGGGCTGGTGGTGGTGGGCAGCCTCGGCGGCGACGTGATCGCGCTGGATGCCACCAACGGCAGCAAGAAGTGGCAGGCCCGCATCAATGCCGAGATCATCACGGCGCCGGCGGTGTCGCAGGGCATGGTGTTCGTGCGCAGCAACGATGGCCGCATCACCGCGCTGGATGCCGCCACCGGCGAGCGTCGCTGGTTCCACGATCAGGAGCTGCCGCTGCTGACCGTGCGCGGCAATGCCGCAGTCGTGGCGGGGCCGGGCGTGCTGTTCGTCGGCAATGACGATGGCACCCTGTCCACGCTGGCGATGAACGATGGCCGCGTGCTGTGGCAGCAGACCATCGGTTCGCCGGAAGGCCGCAGCGAGCTGGACCGCATGGCCGACGTGGACGCCGCGCCGGTGCTGGAAGGCACCACGCTGTTTGCCAGCAGCTACAAGAACGAAACCCAGGCCATCGAGGGCCCGACCGGCCGTCCGATGTGGACGCGCGACCATGGCGGCATCGGCGGCGTGGGTGTTTCGTCGGGCCTGGTGATCGTGTCCGACCGCGACGGCACGGTGTGGGCGCTGGACAAGATCAGCGGCGCACCGATGTGGTCGCAGCCCGCGCTTGCGCGGCGTTCGCTGACCGGCCCGGCCGTGCAGGGTGATTATGTGGCCGTTGGCGATTACAAGGGCTACGTTCACTGGATGCGGCTGGACAACGGCGAGTTTGCAGCACGCGAGCGCGTCGGCCGCAAGGCCATCCTCGGTCAACCCGTGCAGGCCGACGGCTTGCTGCTGGTGCAAGACACCAAGGGCGAGCTGACCGCCTTCAAGCTGGGTCAGTAAGGGGACTGCGATGCTGCCACTGGTCGCCCTGGTCGGACGGCCGAATGTCGGCAAGTCCACCATTTTCAATGCGCTCACGCGCAGCCGCGACGCGCTGGTCCACGACCAGCCCGGCGTCACCCGCGACCGCCATTACGGCGTGTGCAGGCTGGACGAGGACAACCCGTTCCTGCTCGTCGATACCGGCGGCATCGCCGGCGACGAGGAAGGGCTGGCCGGCGCCACCGCGCGGCAGGCCCGGGCTGCGGCTGCCGAAGCGGACCTGATCCTGTTCGTCGTGGACGGGCGCGATGGGCCTTCCGCGCTCGACGACGAGATCCTCGCGTGGCTGCGCAAGTTGTCGCGGCCCACGCTGCTGGTGATCAACAAGATCGACGGCACCGACGAGCACGCGGTGCGCTCGGAATTCGCCCGTTACGGTTTTGCCGATACCTTCACCGTGTCGGCCGCGCATCGCAGCGGCCTGGACGATCTGGTGGACGAAGTCGTCGAACGCCTGCCCGAAGAGGGCGCCGGCGAAGTACTCGACGACGATCCGCAGCGCATGCGCGTGGCCTTCGTCGGCCGCCCGAACGTGGGCAAGTCCACGCTGGTCAACCGTCTGCTCGGCGAGGAGCGGGTCATCGCTTCGGATGTGCCGGGCACCACCCGCGATTCGATCTCGGTCGATCTGGAGCGTGACGGCCGCGAGTACCGTCTGATCGACACCGCCGGCCTGCGCCGCCGTTCGAAGGTGGACGAGGCGGTCGAGAAGTTCAGCGTGGTCAAGACCATGCAGTCGATCGAGCAATGCCAGGTGGCGGTGCTGCTGCTCGATGCCAGCGAGGGCGTCACCGATCAGGATGCCAGCGTGCTCGGGGCGATCCTCGAAGCCGGGCGCGCGCTCGTGGTGGCGATCAACAAGTGGGATGGCTTGAGCGATTACCAGCGCGAGCAGGCCGAGGTGTTGCTGCGGCTCAAGCTCGGTTTCGTGGATTGGGCCGAAGCGGTGCGCATTTCCGCGCTGCATGGTTCCGGCCTGCGCGAGTTGTTCCGCGCGATCCACCGTGCGCATGCTTCGGCCACCAAGGAGTTTTCCACCGCCGAGGTCAACAAGGCGCTGGAAATCGCCTACGAGAGCAATCCGCCGCCGAGCGTGCGCGGCCATGTCTCCAAGCTGCGCTATGTGCACCCGGGCGGTAGCAACCCGCCGACCTTCATCGTCCACGGCACCCGTTTGAAGGAGTTGCCGGAGTCGTACAAGCGCTATCTGGAAAACTTCTTCCGCAAGCGTTTCAAGCTGGTCGGCACGCCGGTGCGCTTCGTGTTCCGCGAAGGGGCCAACCCCTACGAGGGCAAGAAGAACGTGCTCACCGAGCGTCAGGTGGCCAAGAAGAAACGCCTCATCCGCCACGTCAAGCGCGGCAAGTAGGCCGCGCCTGTCCCGCGATGTCGGCCCAGCGCAGCGGCATTGCGGCGATAATCCGGCCATGAGCATTTCCCTGCTGAATCCGGCCCAGGTCCGCGAGCGCCAGCGGCGCGGCGCGGTACTGGTGGACGTGCGCGAAGCGCACGAGCGTTCTGCCGGCATGGCCGAAGGGGCCATCGGGGCATCCAGGGCGGAACTGGAACGCGACCCCGCACACTGGCTGCCCGATCGGCACGCCGAAATCCTGCTGATCTGCCAGAGCGGCCGGCGCTCGCTGGCCGCTGCGCAGACGCTGGCCCGCCATGGCTACGCCGACCTGGCCTCGGTCGAAGGCGGCACCACGCGCTGGATGGCCGAAGGCCTGCCGGTCGTCGTGCCGACGCTGGATGCGGACACGCTGGATTTCAACGCGCGCTATTCGCGCCACCTGTTGTTGCCGCAGGTGGGCGAGGACGGCCAGTGCAGGCTTGAGGCCGCGCGCGTGCTGCTGGTCGGTGCCGGTGGATTGGGTTCGCCGGTGGCCTGCTACTTGGCGGCGGCCGGGGTGGGCCATCTGCGCATTGCCGACGACGACGTGGTCGAGCTGTCCAACCTGCAGCGGCAGATCCTGCATGCACAGGCGCGGATCGGCTTGCCGAAGGTGGAGTCGGCCCGGCAGGCGCTGTCCGCCTTGAACCCGCGCGTGCAGGTGGAGGCGGTGCCCGAGCGCATCACTGCGGACAACGTCGAAAGGCTGCTCGACGGCGTGGACGTCGTGCTCGACGGGGCCGACAACTTTCCCGCGCGCTACCTGCTCAACGATGCCTGCGTGAAGCTCGGCAAGCCGCTGGTATACGGTGCGGTCGAGCGCTTCACAGGGCAGGCGAGCGTGTTCGACGCCGGCCGTCATCGCGGTCAATGCCCCTGCTATCGCTGCCTGTTCCCCGAGCCGCCGGGACCGGACGAAGCGCCCAATTGCGCCGAAGCCGGGGTTCTGGGCGTGTTGCCCGGCGTGATCGGGTTGTTGCAGGCCACCGAGGCGCTCAAGCTGCTGCTCGGCATCGGCGAGCCGCTCACCGGCCGCCTGCTGCATTTCGATGCGCTGGCCATGCGTTTCCGCGAAACGCGGGTACGGCCCGACCCGGATTGCCTTGTATGCGCGCCGGGGCGGGCATTTCCGGGTTACATCGACTATCAGGCGTTCTGTTCGGCGAGGTGAGCCGGCGGCATGCCGGGCTGCGATGCCGGCTCCAGATGCGGTGCCAGCAGCGCGTCCAGCCAATCGATGAAGCATTGCAGCGCACGTGACAACCGCCGCTGCGGTGGATACAGGGCAGCGACCGGCAAGCCCGGCAGGTTCAGGCCGGGCAGGCGGATTTCGACCAGTTGTCCGGCTGCGAGCAGATCGGCCACGTCGTAGCGGGGTACCTGGATCACGCCCAAGCCGGCCAGCGCACAGGCAATGTAGGTTTCGGCATTGGCCACCGATACCCGCCCGTGCAATTGCACGGCATGCACGTGCCCGCGCGCGTCGAGGAATTCCCAGCGTTCGCCCTTGCCGGCTGCGATGCGGCCGAAGTGCACGGCCGGCAGGTGTGCGAAGCCGGCCGGATTGGCGGGCATGCCATGCCGGGCCAGCAGCGCAGGGCTGGCGCAATTGACTTGGGCGAAGCGGCCGAACGACCGCGACACCAGTTCCGGCACGGCGGTTTCGCCTACGCGCAGGACGCAGTCGATGCCTTCTTCGGCCAGATGGCTGAGCCGGTCGGTGCTGCCCAGTTCGATGGCAAGGGCCGGGTGCTGGTCGAGAAAGGCCGGCAGGGCCGGGGCCACCAGCTTGCGGGCGATCCGGGCGGGGACCTCCACGCGCAACTGGCCACTCAACGCGTGTTCGCGGTGGAACAGCCCGCGCATGTCCTCGGCGTCCGACAGCAGGCGCCGCGCGCGTTCGAGCAGCAACTCGCCCTCGCTGCTCAGCCGCACGCGGCGGGTGGTGCGCTGGAACAGGGGCACGCCGAGGTGCTGTTCCAGCCGCTGCACGGCGGTGGAAACCGACGACGGTGCCATGCCGAGCTGATCGGCCGCCTTGCTGAAGCTGCCGGCATTGGCCACTCGCCCGAACACGTCGAGAGACTGGAGCAGATCCATGATTGTTCTTTGCCGTCGAATTCAATTTCAGATTCGGCAAGGTTTATCCGAAACGGGCGAGGAATGAAACTGCCTCCATCCCGTCCATGTCGGAACCCCCCCGATGAGTGGTACGCATTCCCTTGACGGCAAGACCGTCCTGATCGCCGGTGGCGGCAAGAACCTCGGTGGCCTGCTGGCCCGCGATCTGGCCGCGCATGGCGTGGCGGCGGTGGCGGTGCACTACAACAGCGAGACTTCCCGGGCCGCTGCCGAGGAGACGGTGGCCACCGTGCGGGCGATCGGCGCAAAGGCCGAGGCGTTCCAGGCTGACCTCAGCACTGCGGCGGCTGTGGAAAAACTCTTTGCCGATGCCAAGGCCGCGTTCGGACGCATCGACATCGCCATCAACACCGTCGGCAAGGTGCTGAAGAAGCCGATCGTCGAGATTTCCGAGGCCGAGTACGACGAGATGTTCGCGGTCAACAGCAAGAGCGCGTTCTTCTTCATCAAGGAAGCCGGCAGGCAACTGGAGGACAACGGCAAGCTGGTGACGCTGGTGACGTCGCTGCTGGGCGCGTTCACTCCGTTCTATGCGGCTTACGCGGGCGGCAAGGCGCCGGTGGAGCACTTCACCCGGGCGGCAGCCAAGGAATTCGGTGCACGCGGCATCTCGGTGAACGCGGTCGGCCCGGGGCCGATGGACACGCCGTTCTTCTATGGACAGGAAGGCGCCGATGCGGTGGCTTATCACAAATCCGCTGCCGCACTGTCGCCCTTCAGCAAGACCGGCCTGACCGACATCGAGGATGTGGCGCCTTTCATTCGCCATCTGGTCAGCGAAGGCTGGTGGATCACCGGCCAGACCATCCTGATCAACGGCGGCTACACGACGAAGTGAGTCGCGGCCAGGCGGGATGTGCTCCATGTTCCGTGCGACCAAGGCCATGAAGGCCGTCGGAACGATCCTGTCGGCAGGGCTGTTGATGGGGTTCGCCTTGTTGCAGTGGGCTGCCTCTATGCCAGGTGGGGGTTTCCCGCTTTACGAGGCAGGCATTGGGCAAGGCATGGAGCCGGTAAGACAGCCGTCTTCCCGCAGCCGTCAACCTGGGCAGGCCCGTCAGGCATCTGCTTCCGGCCGGCGCTTCAACCGCAGCGGTGACCAAGGGGCTGTTGCCGGCAACAAAGGCTTGTCAGACTTGCGGCAAAGAGAAAAAACGACTCCGCATGAATCTGCCCGCCCATCCGCTGCTGCGCGTCCGTGACGGCCACGAGGCCAAGGTCGGCTATGCCGAGCTGTTCTTCGATCTGGTGTACGTGTTTGCGGTCACCCAGGTCTCGCATTTCCTGCTCGGCAACCTGAGCACGCTGGGCGCTGCGCAGGCCTTGCTGCTGTGGTTTGCGGTATGGCTGGGCTGGCAATACACCTGTTGGCTGACCAACTGGTTCGACCCCGAACGCCCTGCGGTGCGCGCGTTCCTGTTCGCGCAGATGGGCGTGGCGCTGGTGTTCGCGACGGCCTTGCCGGATGCCTTCGGCGAGCGCGGCCGGGTGGTGGCCGCCTGCTATGCGGTGATGCAGGTGGGGCGCTCGCTGTTCGCCTGGCTGAGCCTGCGCGGCAGGCATCCGCTGGCAGCCAACTACGCGCGCATCCTCGCCTGGTCGCTGTTGTCGGCAAGCCTGTGGCTGGCCGGCGGCATGCAGGACGACATCGCCACGCGGATGGGGCTGTGGGCGCTGGCGATCCTGGCCGAATACGTGGCGCCGATGCTGCGCTTTCCCGTCCCGGGGCTGGGGCACTCGGACAGCCGCAACGAGTGGACGGTGGAAGGCGGCCACATGGTCGAGCGCGCCGCGTTGTTCGTGATCGTCGCGCTGGGCGAGCTGATCCTCGTCACCGGCGCCAGCCTGGCCCACGAGCATGCGTGGGAAGCGCCGGTGCTGGTCGCCTTCGCGGTGGCCTTCATCGCCAGCGTGGCGATGTGGTGGATCTACTTCAACACCGGCGTGCACGATGCCGGCGACATGATCACGCGCTCCGACGACCCGGGCCGGCATGCTGCATGGTTCAACTACGTGCACGTGGCGATCATTGCCGGCATCGTCGTCGGGGCGGTTGGCAACGAGCTGGCCATCGACCACCCGGACCGCCATGCCGACGTGGTCGGCACGCTGGTGCTGTGCGGCGGGCCGGCGCTGTTCCTGCTCGGCAATGGCTTGTACAAGCTGGCGGTGTATCGCCGCTGGCCGCTGTCGCACCTGATAGGGTTGGGGCTGCTGGCCGTGCTGGCGGCCTGTGCATGGCTGACCGATCTGTTGATGGTCAATGCCCTGGCCACGGCGACGTTGATCGTGGTGGCGGCGTGGGAGACACGTTCGCGCGGCCCGCGCCGGCCCGGCGAGCATGGCGTGGCCGATTGAAAGCGGCCCGGATTGCGGCGCAGGCGTGTCGTGTCCCGGCGAATCGGGGACAATGGCGCGTCTCCCTCGTGCCGCTGCCGCCTGCCTGCGATGACCGATTCCGCCGACTCCTCTGGTTCCCGCCCGTTTCCCGCCCGCATCCTCGACGGCCGCCAGATTGCCGAAGACCTGCTCGATTCGCTCAAGGTGCGGGTCGATGCGCGCTTGGCGCAGGGCTTGCCGCGGCCGGGGCTGGCGGTGGTACTGGTGGGCGGCGACCCGGCTTCGTCCGTGTACGTGCGCAACAAGCGCCGTGCGGCGGAAAAGGTCGGCATCGAAGCCTTCGATTTCGATCTGCCCGAAGGCACCACGGAGGCCGAGTTGCTGGCGCTGATCGACCGCCTCAACGTCGATCCCAAGGTGCACGGCATCCTCGTGCAGCTGCCGCTGCCGGGCATTCCCGATGCCACCCGGCTGATCGATCGGATCGACCCGCGCAAGGACGTGGACGGTTTCCACCCGACCAACATCGGCCATCTGGCATTGCGCCAGTTCGGCCTACGCCCGTGCACGCCGCGCGGCATCGTCACCTTGCTCAGCCACACCGATCAGCCGGTACGCGGCCGCAACGCCACCATCGTCGGGGTGTCCAACCACGTCGGCCGGCCGATGGCGCTGGAGCTGCTGATTGCCGGCTGCACCGTCACCTGCTGCCACAAGTTCACCCCGCGCGAGGTGCTGCAGGCGCGCGTGGCCGAGGCCGACATCCTCGTCGTCGCGGTCGGCAAGCCGGGGCTGGTGCCGGGCGAGTGGGTCAAGCCGGGCGCGGTGGTGATCGACGTGGGCATCAACCGGCTGGACGACGGCCGGCTGGTGGGCGACGTCGGTTTCGAGGCCGCCGCACAACGTGCCAGCTGGATCACGCCGGTGCCGGGCGGCGTCGGCCCGA
>DMID01000198.1:0-208 GCA_003449195.1 Lysobacteraceae bacterium
GCCGCGCTGGACCGCGCCGCCGATGCCCTGCAACGCGACCTGCCACACTGGTGCGCGCGCATCGTGCGCGAAGGCCGGCGCACCTGGGGCGATGCCGTCTCCGAAGTGCGCGAGGCCATCGACTTCTGCCGCTATTACGCGGCGCAGGCACGCGGATTGATGCTGCCGCAGGTGCTGCCCGGCATCACCGGCGAGCGCAATACCTATC
>DMID01000198.1:360-5034 GCA_003449195.1 Lysobacteraceae bacterium
TTCCCGCTGGCCATCTTCACCGGTCAGGTGGTGGCCGCACTGGTCACCGGCAACGCGGTGGCGGCCAAGCCGGCCGAACAGACGCCCGGCATCGGTGCGGCGATGATCGCGCTGCTGCATCAATGCGGCGTGCCGGAAGATGCGTTGGTGGGCGTGTACGGCGACGGTGCCATCGGCGCGGCGCTGGTGGCGCACCCGCGGATCGCCGGCGTCGCCTTCACCGGTTCCACCGCGGTAGCCAAATCGATCCAGCGCACGCTGGCCGGCAAGGACGGCCCCATCGTGCCGCTGATCGCCGAGACCGGCGGCCTCAACGCGATGATCGTCGATTCCACCGCGCTGCCCGAGCAGGTGGTCGATGCGGTGGTGCAGAGCACCTTCCGCAGCGCCGGCCAGCGTTGCTCGGCCCTGCGCATTCTGTGCGTGCAGGACGACATCGCCGACGGCGTGCTGACGATGCTGGCCGGCGCCATCGGCCTGTTGCGCACGGGCGACCCGGCCGAACTGTCCAGTGACCTCGGCCCGGTGATCGATGCCGAAGCCGCCGCCACGCTGCGCCGGCAGATCGGCGAACTGGAAAGCCGTGCCCGCCTGATCGCCCGCGCCCCGCTGCCCGAGGGCGCGCATGCCGACGCCATCGCCCCGGCGGCCTATGAAATCCGCACGCTGGGCGAGGTGCGCGAGGAAATCTTCGGGCCGGTGTTGCAGGTGCTGCGCTGGTCCGGCCCGGTCGAGGCGCTGGTCGAGCAGATCAACGCGCTCGGCTACGGCCTCACCCTTGGCGTGCAGACCCGCATCGACACCCGTGCGCAGGCCATTGCCGAACAGGCCGAAGTCGGCAACCTCTACGTCAACCGCAACATGATCGGCGCGATGGTCGGCGTGCAACCCTTCGGCGGCGAAGGCCTGTCCGGCACCGGCCCCAAGGCCGGCGGCCCCAACTACCTGCCGCGCTTCTGCGCCGAATACAGCGTCAGCATCAACACCACCGCCGCCGGCGGCGACGTGGACCTGCTGATGGCGGCGCCGCACTGACCAGCGGGTTGATGTTGTCTGAAACGCGAACGCCCGGGGCAACCCGGGCGTTCGCATGTGCGGCGTTGAACGGCGCTTGCCGGCTCAGGCCGACAGCTCCAGCAGCAGCTTGTTGAGGCGCTTCACGTAGCCGGCCGGGTCCTTGAGGCTGTCGCCGGCGGCCAGCGCAGCCTGGTCGAACAGCACGTGGGCCAGGTCCTCGAAGCGGCCGCCGTCCTGCTCGGCGTCGAGCTTGGCGATCAGCGGGTGCTCGGGGTTGAACTCGAACACCGGCTTGCTCTCCGGCACGGACTGGCCGCTGGCTTCCAGCAGCTGGCGCATCTGCAGGCCGAGGTCGCCCTGGCCGATGGCGAGGATCGCCGGCGAGTCGGTCAACCGGTGCGAGACGCGCACCTCGGCCACTTCATCGCCGAGCGCGGCCTTGATGCGGCTGGCCAGCCCTTCCTTGGCCTTGGCGGTTTCCTCCTGCGCCTTCTTGTCTTCTTCCGAATCCAGTGTGCCCAGGTCGAGGTCGCCGCGCGCCACGTCGGCGAAGGCCTTGCCGTCGAACTCGGTGAGGTAGCCCATCAGCCACTCGTCGATGCGGTCGGTGAGCAGCAGCACCTCGATGCCCTTCTTGCGGAACACCTCCAGGTGCGGGCTGTCCTTGATCTGCGCGTGGCTCTCGCCGGTGAGGTAGTACAGCTTGTCCTGGCCGTCCTTCATGCGCGCCACGTAATCGGCCAGCGCCACGTCCTGCGCACCGGTGGTTTCGTGGGTGGAGGCGAAGCGCAGCAGGCCGGCGATCTTCTCGCGGTTGGCGTAGTCCTCGGCCGGGCCTTCCTTCAGCACCTGGCCGAAGTTGCGCCAGAAGCTGGCGTAGTCCTCCGGCTTGTCCTTGGCCAGCTTCTCCAGCATGTCCAGCGAGCGCTTGGTCAGCGCGGCCTTCATCGAATCCACCACCGGGCCGGATTGCAGGATCTCGCGCGAGACGTTGAGCGAGAGGTCGGCCGAGTCCACCACGCCCTTGACGAAGCGCAGGTACAGCGGCAGGAACTGCTCGGCCTGGTCCATGATGAAGACGCGCTGCACATACAGCTTCAGGCCCTTGGCCGCGTCGCGGTGGTACAGGTCGAACGGCGCGCGCGCAGGCACGTACAGCAGCGAGGTGTATTCCAGCTTGCCTTCGACCTTGTTGTGGCTCCACGCCAGCGGGTCGGTGAAGTCGTGGGCGAGGTGCTTGTAGAAGGCCTTGTATTCCTCGTCGGTGATCTCCGACTTGGGCCGGGTCCACAGCGCATTGGCCTGGTTGACGGTTTCCCACTCCGGCGCGACCGGCGCGTCCTTCTCTTCGCCGTGGTGCTCCTTGAGCATCTGGATCGGCAGGCCGATGTGGTCGGAATACTTCTTGAGGATGCCGCGCAGCTTCCAGCCGTCGGCGAAGTCGTGCTCGCCGTCCTTCAGGTGCAGCACGATGCGGGTGCCGCGTTCGGGCTTGTCGAGGGCTTCCACCTCGAAGTCGCCTTCGCCCTTGCTGGACCAGTGCACTCCCTCGGCGGCCGGCAGGCCGGCGCGGCGGCTGTACACGTCCACCTGGTCGGCCACGATGAAGGCGCTGTAGAAGCCCACGCCGAACTGGCCGATCAGGTTGGCGTCCTTCTTCTGGTCCCCGGACAGCGCCTTGAGGAAGTCGCCGGTGCCGGACTTGGCAATCGTGCCGAGGTGGGCGATGGCCTCCTCGCGGCTCATGCCGATGCCGTTGTCGTCGATGGTGACGGTGTGCGCGTCCTTGTCGAACGCGACGCGGATGCGCAGCTCGGGGTCTTCCTCCAGCAGGGCCGGGGCCTTGATCGCCTCGAAGCGCAGCTTGTCGGCGGCGTCGGCGGCGTTGGAGACCAGCTCGCGCAGGAAGATCTCCTTGTTGGAATACAGCGAGTGGATCATCAGCTGCAGCAGCTGCTTCACTTCGGTCTGGAAGCCGAGCGTCTGCCGGGCGGTATCGGTGCTCATCAGTGGGTGCTCCATGGGAATCGCGCCGCTCGCGGCGACGCATGGGGCATGAATAGGGGCGGCGGCGGCAGGTTCAAGAGGGCGTTCAAGAGGGCGCACGGCGGGCGGCATCGCGCGCAGGGCGTCGCGGCGCCCCGCTGCTACAATCCGGGCATGTCCGCCGTCCCCGTCGCAGAGCCGCCCGTGGCCAACCGCCGAATCGCCGTCTACCCCGGCACCTTCGATCCGATCACCAACGGCCACATCGATCTGGTGAGCCGTGCCGCGCCCTTGTTCGAGAAGGTGGTGGTCGGCGTGGCGCAGAGCCCGGTCAAGGGGCCGGCGCTGCCGCTGGAGCAGCGCGTGGAGCTGGCCCGCAACGCACTGGCCGGGCACGACAACGTGGAGGTGCGCGGCTTCGATACGCTGCTGGCGCATTTCGTCCGCGAATCCGGCGGCGGCGTGCTGCTGCGCGGCCTGCGCGCGGTATCCGACTTCGAATACGAATTCCAGATGGCGAGCATGAACCGCCACCTGATCCCCGAGGTCGAGACGCTGTTCCTGACCCCGGCCGAGAAATACAGCTTCATCTCGTCCTCGCTGGTGCGCGAGATCGCACGGCTGGGCGGCGACGTGTCCGGCTTCGTCACGCCGGAAGTGGCCGCCGCGCTGCACGCGATCCGCCGCCGCCCGGAGTGAGGCCGCGTTCCCCATCCCCTGCATTCACTGACGTACCACCCAACGGAGAGTTCCGAATGAACACGATGAAGCGTCTGGCACTGGTCGGCTTCGTGGCGCTGGCCATGACCGCGTGCAAGAAGGAAGAAGCACCGGTCAAGGCCGACGACGCGCAGGTCGCGCTGACCGCCCCGTCCAAGGACGACGATGCCGGCTGGAAGGAGTACCTGAAGAACGTCGTGCAGCAGAACATGGGCACGATCACCAACAACCCGTTCCTGTACTACCTGCCGCCGGAGTCGGACCCGGAATTCCAGGCCAAGTACGACCGCCAGGCCGAGTCGGCCAAGGCCGCCATCGGCCGCGGCGTCACCAAGGGCAACATGCTGGCCTTCGGCTCGTCGGCCTCGGCCAAGATGGCCGACCTGATCATCGCCTCGTTCCACGGCGTGCCGGCCGACACCATGAAGGGCGTGCGCGTGCTGTACATCGGCGATGCCGCCGACAACGCGCGCGTGCAGGCCGCGGTGGCGCCGGCCGGCGTGGATTACGTGTTCGTCGAAGCCAAGTAAGGCCGCACGGTGCGGGGGCGGCCTGACCGCGCTCCCGCACCGGCACGTCCTGCGCCATGTCGCTGAAGATCAACGAACTCTGCGTCAACTGCGACGTCTGCGAGCCGGCCTGCCCCAACAAGGCCATCTCGATGGGCGAGACGATCTACGTGATCGACCCGGCCCGCTGCACCGAGTGCGTCGGCCATTTCGACGACCCGCAATGCGTCGAGGTGTGCCCGGTCGAATGCATCGACCCCGATCCGCAATTCCCCGAGAGCCGGGAGAGCCTGCTGGCCAAGCTGCGGCGCTTGCAGCGGGAGCATCCCGAGCTCTACCTGACGGAGTCTGCCCCGCAATGAAAAAGTCGAAAGTCCTGCTGCTGGTTTCGCTGCTGTTCGTTTCGCCGGCCTGGGCCGCGGACGGCGGCACGTCCGCCCCG
>DMID01000263.1 GCA_003449195.1 Lysobacteraceae bacterium
GCCGGTTCGCCGAATGCGCCCCCTGCGTGCTTGAAGGCGTGGTCGCCGGCTGGACGGTGAAGCCGTGGACGACGGCGGTCGCTGCCACCGCCAGCCACCGCGTGCCACTGCGCTGAGGCCGGGATGGACACCGCGACCTTGCTGCTCGGCGTGCTGTTCGGCGCGCTCGGCGGCGGTTATCTGGTCTACGGCCTGCGCCGGAAGGCGTGGCTGCCCACCGTGTGCGGGCTGGCGCTGGGCGTGTTCACCTGGTTCGTGGACGGACCGGTGCTCACCGCCCTGATCGGCATCGCGCTGGCGGCGCTGCCCTGGCTGCTGCACGGCTGAGACAACTGCCGCGCATGCCCGTCACACTTTTCCCGCGGCCTGCAGGGCGGCGTATTCGTCGTCGTCGAACAGGCGCAGCCGCATCCTGAAATGCTGGCCCTCGCCCTCGTCGAGCGAAAACATCGTGCCGCGGCCTTCCACTGCATCGATGATCAGCTGGGTGTGCCGGGAATATTCGAAATGCGGCGCACTGATCCAGAACTCCGCGCCACCGATGCGGCCGAGCAGCACGTCGCGATCACCGACCAGAAACTCGCCGACCGGGAAGCACATCGGCGCGCTGCCTTCGCAGCAACCGCCGGACTGGTAGAACAGCAGTTCGCCGTGCTTGCCGCGCAGGCGTTCGATCAGGCGCAATGCGGCCAGCGTGGCCATCACCTGCGGCGGCGGTTCGGTGGCCACCGTCGCAGCCTCGGGAAGACTGTCCGTCATGGTGTTCTCCGCATTCGGCCACCGGAATGGCCCGATGCCCGCGATGCCCGCGATGCCCGCATGCCTTGGCCGCATGCGTGGAAAAAACCGGCGCCGCCACGCCCGCCCGGTCGGGGGCGGACGCGCGGGCCATGCCGCGTCAGGCCGCGAAATCGAGCACGATGCGGCCTTCGATCTGGCCCTTGTGCATGCGGTCGAACACGTCGTTGATGTTTTCCAGTTTGTCGGTGGCCACCGTGGCCTTGACCTTGCCCATCTCGGCGAAGTCCAGCGACTCCTGCAGGTCCAGGCGGGTACCGACGATCGAGCCGCGCACGGTCACGCCATTGAGCACCATGCCGAAGATGTCGATCGGGAACTGTCCCGGCGGCAGGCCGTTGAGCGACACCGTGCCGCCGCGGCGGACCATGCCGACCGCCTGTTCGAAGGCCTTGGGCGACACCGCGGTGACCAGCGCGCCGTGGGCGCCGCCGATTTCCTTCTTCAGGTAGGCCACCGGGTCGGTGGTCTTCGCGTTCACCGTCACCATCGCGCCCAAGCGCTTGGCCAGGTCGAGCTTGGCGTCGTCCACGTCCACCGCGGCCACGTTCAGGCCCATGGCCTTGGCGTACTGCACCGCCATGTGGCCCAAGCCGCCGATGCCGGAAATCACCACCCAGTTGCCCGGCTTGGTGTCGGTCATCTTCAGGCCCTTGTACACGGTCACGCCGGCGCACAGGATCGGGGCGATGTCGACGAACCCGATGTTCTTCGGCAGGTGGCCCACATAATTGGCATCGGCCAGCGCGTATTCGGCGAAACCGCCATTGACCGAGTAGCCGGCGTTCTTCTGCTCCTCGCACAGCGTCTCCCAGCCGCCGAGGCAGTGCTCGCAATGGCCGCAAGCCGAATACAGCCACGGGATGCCGACTCGGTCGCCTTCCTTGACGTGGGTGACGCCTTCACCCACGGCCACCACGTGGCCCACGCCCTCGTGGCCGGGGATGAACGGCGGGTTCGGCTTCACCGGCCAGTCGCCTTCGGCGGCATGCAGGTCGGTATGGCATACGCCGCAAGCTTCGATCTTGACCAGCAGGTCGCCCGGGCCCGGACGCGGCACGGCGACTTCTTCGATCACAAGCGGCTTGCCGAATTCGCGGACCACGGCGGCTTTCATCGTCTTTTGCATGGAAATTTCCTCGTTTGAAGGGGACCGGGTGGAGCTGGCACAACGAACCCGGAGCATAAGCCCGCCGACGGGGCGGGCACTGATCCGGATCAAAAGGCAGGCCCACCCTGCCTCCGCAAGGTTTCACCCGTGTGCTCGCACCGGCGTGTCCGGCGCGCCCGCGGCGCCAGACACGCCGGTGCCGCGGGCCATGCGGCGGGTCAGAAGAAGCCGAGCTTCTTGGGCGAGTAGCTGACCAGCATGTTCTTGGTCTGCTGGTAGTGGTTGAGCATTTCCTTGTGGTTCTCGCGGCCGATCCCGGACTGCTTGTAGCCGCCGAACGCCGCATGCGCCGGATAGGCGTGGTAGCAGTTGGTCCACACGCGGCCGGCCTCGATGCCGCGGCCGAAGCGGTACAGGCGGTTGGCATCGCGGCTCCAGATGCCGGCGCCGAGGCCGTACAAGGTGTCGTTGGCGATGGCCAGCGCCTCGGCCTCGTCCTTGAAGGTGGTCACCGACAGCACCGGCCCGAAGATTTCCTCCTGGAAGATGCGCATCTTGTTGTGACCCTTGAATACCGTCGGCTTGACGTAATAGCCGCCGGCCAGCTCGCCGTCCAACTCGGCCTGGCTGCCGCCGGCCAGCAGTTGCGCGCCTTCCTGCTTGCCGATGTCGATGTAGGACAGGATCTTCTCCAGCTGCTCGCTGGATGCCTGCGCGCCGATCATCGTGTTCGGATCGAGCGGGTTGCCCTGCTTGATCGCCTCCACGCGCTTGAGCGCCTTTTCCATGAACTTCTCGTAGATCGACTCCTGCACCAGCGCACGACTCGGGCAGGTACACACCTCGCCCTGGTTGAAGGCAAACAGCACGAAGCCTTCGATGGCCTTGTCGAGGAAGTCGTCGTCCTCGGCCATCACGTCGGCAAAGAAGATGTTCGGCGACTTGCCGCCCAGCTCAAGCGTCACCGGGATCAGGTTCTGGCTGGCGTACTGCATGATCAGCTTGCCCACCGCGGTGGAGCCGGTGAAGGCGATCTTGGCGATGCGCGGGTTGCTGGCCAGCGCCTTGCCGGCTTCGCTGCCGAGGCCGTTGACCACGTTGAGCACGCCGGCGGGCAGCAGGTCACCGATCACTTCCATCAGCACGAGGATCGAAGCCGGGGTCTGCTCGGCCGGCTTGAGCACGATGCAGTTGCCGGCGGCCAGCGCCGGGGCCAGCTTCCACGCGGCCATCAGCAGCGGGAAGTTCCACGGGATGATCTGGCCGACCACGCCCAGCGGTTCGTGGAAGTGGTAGGCGATGGTGTCGTGGTCGATCTCGCTGATGCCGCCTTCCTGCGCGCGCACCACGCCGGCGAAGTAGCGGAAATGATCCGCCATCAGCGGCACGTCGGCGTTGAGCGTCTCGCGGATCGGCTTGCCGTTGTCCCAGGTCTCGGCGTAGGCCAGCCGTTCGAGGTTCTCCTCGATGCGGTCGGCGATCCGCAGCAGCACGTTGGAGCGCTCGGTCGGCGACTTGCGGCCCCAGGCCTCCTTGGCGGCGTGCGCGGCGTCGAGCGCGGCCTCGATGTCCTCGGCATTGGAGCGCGGCACCGAAGTGAAGGACTTGCCGGTCACCGGGGTGACGTTGTCGAGGTACTGGCCGCTCTTCGGCTCGACCCACTGGCCGCCGATGTAGTTGCCGTAGCGCTTCTTGAAGATGGACTGCGGATCGGTGGACAGCGGGCTGATCGAGACTGCGTTCATGGGGACACTTCTCCGGTTGGGCTTGAGCCGGACACGTCGGTCCGGGGTGAAGCCAACGGCGCAAGGGTCGTGCCAAGAATGCGGTGTTGCGCCGCGTCAGCGCCTGTTTCCGCGCACGGCGAGACCTTTCGTCCCGTTTTTGCCGCATCGCAACATGTCCGGCGATTGCGCTGCAGTGCGGGCTGTGGTGACTATCGGGACAGCGTCCGCGACAGGTGTCGCGAAATGCGACAGTCGGAGAAGGTGAAGATGGCTCAGCCGCAATCGCAATCCAGAGTGGGCCAGGCGCGCCACGTGTTCTTCGAACGCGGCGGCATCCCGGCCGGTGGCGTGCCCGGCACCATCCTGGACTCGTGGCGGCGCTGCCAGCGCA
>DMID01000033.1 GCA_003449195.1 Lysobacteraceae bacterium
CTGCGCGCATCGAACCGGCCAAGCCGGCTGCGCCAGCAGTGGCCGATGCTGTCAAATCCGCCCCGGCCAAACCTGCGCAGACCA
The DNA here is from genome assembly GCA_003449195.1 of Lysobacteraceae bacterium. Classification (GTDB taxonomy): domain Bacteria; phylum Pseudomonadota; class Gammaproteobacteria; order Xanthomonadales; family Xanthomonadaceae; genus Xanthomonas_B. The sequence goes on from DMID01000033.1 coordinate 85, forward strand.
AGCCCGAGCCTGCCAAGGTCGAGGCCCCCAAACCGGCCCCTGCGAAGGCCGAACCGGCCAAGCCGGCCGTGAGCACTCCCAAAGCCCCGGCCGCCAGCGGCGTGGGTTTTGCCGTGCAGCTGGGCGCATTCGGTGCCGCCGCCGATGCCAATGCCCTGCGCGACAAGGCGCGTGCGGCCGGGTTCAGTGCGTTCGTCGAGCAGGTCAATACCGACAAGGGGCCGCTGAACCGCGTCCGCATTGGTCCGGTGGCCACCCGCGACGAGGCCGAGAAGCTCAAGGCCTCGGTTGCCGCCAAGCTCGGCGTGAGCGGCATGGTGCGCCCGCATCCGTGACCGGCGCATCGACGCCTGACGCCGGGGCTGCGGCGTGACGTCGCTCGATCTGGTCCTGCTGGCCATCGTCGCGGTTTCGGCCCTGTTCGGGCTGATGCGCGGTCTGGTCGGCACCGTGGTGTCGTTGCTGGCATGGGGGCTGGCCGGGTGGATGGCCTTCCACCATGGCAGCGACATTGCCCTGCTGATGGCCAGGCATGGCCCGCCGACTCCCGCCGACCTGCTGGCCGGTTACGCGCTGGCGTTCATCGGTGTGCTGGTGCTGGTGGGCGCGGTCGGCTGGCTGGTGCGCTGGCTGTTGCGCGCCATCGGCCTGTCCGGGCTGGACCGCCTGCTCGGCATGGCGCTGGGCGTTGTCCGCGGCGTGCTGGTGGCCTGCATGCTGGTGCTGGTGCTGGGGTTCACCCGCCTGCCGCAGGGCGAGGCATGGGCCCATTCGCGCTGTCTGCCCCTGCTGATGCCCGGCGTGGCCCTGATGGCGCACTGGTTGCCTGAATGGGCCATCGGCGAGCTGGATCTCGGGCATGGCCCGGGTTTTGGCAACGGCGCGCCGGCAGGCGATAATGCGCACAGACAAGAACACGATCCGAAAGGCGACGCGGCAGGCGCGTTGCCCGCTCCCGTGGGCGAAGGCGACGGACCGGTGCTTTCCCGGCCTGCGCGCTGAATCGGGCTTGCCGATTCGGGCGCCGCTTTCCGCTTCATCCGTCATTCCATCCAGCTCCGGCCCGCGCCGGAGGGAGTACGCACCATGTGTGGCATCGTCGGCATCGTCGGCACCCAGAACGTCGCGGCCCAGCTCTATGACGGGCTGACCGTGTTGCAGCACCGCGGCCAGGACGCCGCCGGCATCGCCACTGCGGACGGCACCCGCCTGCGCCTGCACAAGGGCAATGGCCTGGTGCGCGACGTGTTCAACGCCCGCTCGATGAGCGTGCTGGAAGGCCGCGTCGGCATTGCCCATTGCCGCTACCCGACCGCCGGTTCGGAAGGCATGGACGAGGCGCAGCCGTTCTACGTCAACTCGCCCTATGGCATCGCGCTGGCGCACAACGGCAACCTGATCAACACCGACGCGCTGCGCAAGCAGGTGTTCGAGGCCGACCGCCGCAACATCAACACCGATTCGGACAGCGAAGTGCTGCTGAACGTGTTTGCCTACGAGCTGGACGCGCAGCGCATGCTCACCCCCGAGGCCGCGATCCGCGCGGTGGCCGGTGTGCACCGCCGCTGCAAGGGCGGCTACGCGGTGGTCAGCGTGGTGCTGGGGCTGGGGCTGGTGGCGTTCCGCGACCCGCACGGCATCCGTCCGCTGGTGCTGGGCAAGCGCGACGGCGCCGAAGGCACCGAGTACATCGTGGCGTCCGAATCGGCGGCGCTGGACATCCTCGGTTTCCAGCGCGTACGCGACGTGCTGCCGGGCGAGGCGGTGGTCATCACCGCGCGCGGGGAGCTGTTCTCCGAAGTGTGCGCCTCGCCGACCGACCATGCGCCGTGCATTTTCGAGTACGTGTACTTCGCCCGCCCGGATTCGATGATCGACAACGTCTCGGTGCACAAGGCGCGCATGCGCATGGGCATCAAGCTGGGCGAGAAGATCCTGCGCCTGCGCCCGGACCACGACATCGACACCATCATCCCGATCCCGGACACCTCGCGCGACGCGGCGCTGGAAATCTCCAACGTGCTGGGCGTGAAGTACCGCGAGGGCTTCGTCAAGAACCGCTACGTCGGCCGCACCTTCATCATGCCGGGGCAGAGCGAGCGGGCCAAGTCGGTGCGCCGCAAGCTCAACCCCATCCATCTGGAATTCCGCAACCGCGTGGTGCTGCTGGTGGACGACTCCATCGTGCGCGGCACCACCAGCAAGCAGATCGTGCAGATGGCGCGCGAAGCCGGCGCGCGCAAGGTGTATCTGGCCAGCGCCGCGCCGCCGGTGCGCTACCCGAACATCTACGGCATCGACATGCCGGCCTCCGAAGAGCTGGTGGCCCATGGCCGCACCGAGCAGGAGATCCAGGAGTTCCTCGGTTGCGACTGGCTGGTCTATCAGGACCTGGACGACCTGGAGTCGGCCGTGCGCGAGGGCAATGCGGACCTGAAGAAGTTCGACTCCTCGTGCTTCACCGGCGAATACACCACCGGCATCGAACCGGGTTACTTCGAGCGCATCCAGCAGTTGCGCTCGGACGAAGCCAAGAAAAAGCGCCGCGCCTGAGTGTCGGCGGGCATCGACGTGGATGACCGGTTGCCGGCCGATCTGCTGGAGGCGGCCCGTCGCTGTCTGGCCGAAGCCGACCCGGAACGCAAGGCGCGGCTGACCCAGCGCTGCGCGGCCGCATTCCGCGCCGGGCGGCTGGCGA
>DMID01000073.1 GCA_003449195.1 Lysobacteraceae bacterium
CCGGCATCGGCCGGCGCTGCCGGGGTCGGCGCAGCGGCAGGAGCGGCCGCCGAAGCGGCCGGAGGCGTCTGGGACTGGGCACAGGCCGTCAGACTGACCGCACCGAACAGCGCGGCTACGAGGATTCGGGACATGGACAAACCTGTCATCAGCGGGGCGGATCGCCACCTTGGGGTGTGGCCGGATTCTCGCACAGGCTTCATGAAGCCCCGTCCAGCGGGCCGGCGGATGCCGTGCTTGTTGCCGGCATGGAAAGCGTCGCCGAGCGGCCGGCACGACCCGCCGCAGGCCGTCTCAACCGCGGGGATGATGGCGAGCATGCAGTTTTTGAAGATGCTCGCGCGCGACCAGCGTGTAGATCTGCGTGGTGGACAGCGAACTGTGGCCGAGCAGCATCTGCAATGCGCGCAGGTCTGCGCCGTGATTGAGCAGATGGGTGGCAAAACTGTGGCGCAGGCCGTGCGGACTGACCCGCGCCGGGTCGATTCCGGCCAGCGCCGCATAGCGTTTGACCAGCAACCAGAACGCCTGCCGGGTCAGCGCCGAACGCTCGCCGTCGATGAACAACGGCGCATCCGAGCTGCCGGCCATCGGCGGTACCGGCCGACCGCCGGCCAGCGCCGGACGCACGGTGGACAGGTAGCGTTCCAGCCAGTCCTGCGCCACTTCGCCCAAGGGCACGAGCCGCTCCTTGCTGCCCTTGCCGGTCACCCGCAACACGCCCTGGCGCAGGTTGACCGCCATGGCCGGCAAATTGACCAGCTCGCTCACGCGCAAGCCGCAGGCGTACATCAGTTCGAGCATCGCGCGGTCACGCAGGCCTTCGGGCGCGTCGACATCCGGCGCCGACAGCATTGCCTCGACCTGCGATTCACCCAGCGCCTTGGGCAGGCTGCGCGGCAGCTTGGGCGGGTCGATCAGCGCACTCGGGTCGTCGTCACGCGCACCGGTGCGCAGCTGCCATGCGAAGAAGGCCCGCAGTGCCGACAGCAGACGCGCATTGCTGCGCGGCGAGTAGCCTTCCGCCGCGCGCCAGGCGAGATAGTCGAACAGTCCTTCGCGCCGGATGCCCTCCAGCGCCGCTCCCTGCCCGGCCCGCCAGCGCGCAAGACCTTGCAGGTCGCGCCGGTAACTGTCGTGCGTGGCATGGGCCAGCCCGCTCTCGGCCCATGCGGCATCGAGAAAAGTCTCGATGGCGGCCTCGTCGGTTTGCGCCGCAGGCGGCATTGCCATCATGCGGCGGCGACGTTCGGCAGGGGTCTTGGCACTCATGCCTGAAGCATACTGCCCGGACACACCGCCCTCGCATGCCAACCCGCCCATGTCGATGCAATGCCGGCCAGGCTCGCCCGATACCTGCCCCACGCCTTCGGCCGTGAAACGGTTGTCGGGGTTCATCGTGTTGTTCGCCCTGTACCAGTCGGCCGAAGGCATCGGCGGGCGCTGGCTGCACAGCTTTCCCGCGCAAGCCTCGCTGATGGTGCTGGCCTTGCTGGCCGCCTGGCCGGTGGCGCGCTGGCTGGGTTGGTCGGGCGGACGGGCATACGCACTGGAAACACGGCACGGGACCTGGGCCTGGTTGCCCGCCTGCCTGCTGACGGCCCTCATCCTCAAACTGGCCGCCATGCGCTGGGGCATCACCGCGGGCATCTACGTGCCGACCACGGAAGCAAGGACCGTCCACTGGGCCGCCCTGCTGGCCGGGTTGCCGATGTTGCTGGCCTCGACCTTCGTACCCTCCTTGGCCGAGGACATCCTCACCCGCGGCTATCTGCTGCGCGCGGCCGGCATCGGCTGGCACCATGGGGCGGCCTTCGTGCTGGCCAGTACTGCGCTGTACGTGGCCAACCACATCTACCGGCTGTCACTGGGGCCACGCGAATGGGCACTGCTGGCCAGCTACGGGGCAACCTGCGCGGTGGCGGCTTGGCGGACCGGCTCGCTGTGGCCGGCCGTGGGCCTGCACTGGGGCTGGAATCTGGGCAACGGCGTGGGTGACCGGACGATGCCTGCGGAAACCGCTGATGCCGCAGGCGCGACCGCACTGTCGATCGGCATGCATGCGGTAATGCTGGTGCTGATTCTTGTCGCAACGGCACGACGCCAGCCTGCTGCCCGGCGCTGAATGGAAACCCTGCCCGGCCGCGGTTATTCCTCGCGGCCGCGGAACATCCACATCGACACCGCCAGCACCAGCAGCGGCGGCAAGGCGTAGGCGATGCGGAAGTCGAAGCGCATCGCGTCGGCCATGCGGCTGGCGAAGGTCTGCAGCAACAGGAAGCCGAGCGAGAACAGGATGCCGAAGAACAGGCGCTTGCCCATGCCGCCGCTGCGCAAGGTGCCGAAGGCAAACGGCACCACGGCAAGACACAGGGCCAGCACGCCGAGTGGATAGAACCAGCGGCTCCAGTACAGGTCCTGGTAATCGCGCGCATCCAGCCCGTTGCGCACGCGGTAATCGATGGTGGTGCCCAGCGCATGCGTGGACAGCGTGCGCGGCTTGCTGATGCCGCCGGCCAGCGCCACCGCATCCAGCTTCGAATCCCAGGCTTGCTCGACAAAGCGCGTGCGCGTGGCGGACTTTTCACCCAGTTCGATGCGATTGCCGTTCTTGAGCACCCAGCCGATGCCGCGATGGTGTTCCGCGGTGCCGGCGTGGACAATGGCCTGCAGGCGGCCATCCTCGCCGACCTCGTACAGACGCACGTCCTGCAGCTCGAGCCACGAATTCTTCTCCGAGCCGTCGCCCAGATGCTCCTCGCCTCCCTGAGCGTTCAGGTAGACGTTGCCCTCGCGCGCCCACAGGCCCGAATAACGCGCCACGGCGACATTTCCATACTTGGCGCTCAGCTTCATCGAGTCGCCAAGCCGCTGCGACCACGGCGCCAACGTCTCGCTGTTGACCACCATCACCGCCGTCAACAAGCCGAGCGTAATGGCCACGGTAGTGGCAAGCCGACGCCGTGACAGGCCCAGCGCGCGCAGCGCGGTCAATTCGGAGGTGGCGGCAAGCTGGCCGAGACCGAGCAGCGCACCGATCGTCGCCGCCGTCGGGAAGATCGTGTAGATGCGGCGCGGCACGCTGTAGGCGACGAAGGCCACGGCGTGCGCGGCGGTGTAGCTGCCACGGCCGATGTCGCGCACTTCCCCGGTCATCGCGATCACCACGTCCAGCCCCACCAGCACCGCCCAGGTGAGCAGCACCGACATCAGCACCGTGCGCGCGACGTACAGATCGTGCAGCTTGAACAGCCTCATGCGGACCTCCCGAGGCGGCCGTCGCGCAGGTACATCCACACTGCGGCGGCCAGCAGCGGCAAGGTCAGCCACCACAGGCCCAGGTCGGGCGAAAGCTTGCCGGTGGCGATCAGCCGGTTGCCGAGGATCATCAGATTGATCGCGGCCAGATAGACGAGGAAACCAAGCATGATCCGGCCGTAACGCTGCTGCCGTGGCGACGCGCGCGACAGCGGCAAGGTCAGCAATGCCAGCGCCAGCGCGATCAGCGGCGAGGCCAGCCGCGAATGCAGCTGGGCCTTGGAAGGCGCATCGGAGGCATGCAGCAACTCGGACGTCGTCTTCAACTCGGGATCGTCATCGCCGGCGGCCTTGCGATCCGGCAGCGCCACCTCGTTCGAGGCAAAACGCATCAGGCGGAAATCCAGATCCGTGTCGTTGAGCGGGCCTTCCACCCGGAAGCCGTCCTGCAGCTTCAGGAAGCGCTGGCGGTCGCCTTCGAAATACAGCAACCCGGACTTGGAGGTCACCACGTCGAGCCGGCCATCCTTCTGCCGCTGCATGAACACGTGGCCCAGGGTCGCGCCGTCGGCGGACATGTCGGCCACATAGACCACGCCGCCGTCGTTGAGTGCGGTGAAATGGCCGGCATCGAGCCCGGTCACCACCGTGTTGCGGTTGGCATCGTCGATCATGCGGCTGGACACGCGCTGGGCCAGCGGCCCCAGCCACAGCGAGCACAGCGCCACCACCGCCACCACCGGCACCACCAGCCCGGCCAGTGGCCGCAGCATCCGCACCGGGCCGACGCCCATCGCGGTGATCACCGCCATTTCCGAATCCCGGTACAAGCGCGAGAACGCCAGCATCAGCCCCAGCAGCAGGGCCAGTGGCAGGATCAACGGCAGGTAGCTGATGAACTGCAGCCCCACCTGCGAGAACAGCAAGCGCGCCGGCACGCTGCCGCTGGCGATGTCGCCGAGGATGTTGACCATCACCCCGCCCACGCTGACCACCAGCAACACGATCAGCGTCGCCAGGAAGCTCTGGGTGAAATCGGACAGCAGGTAGCGGTCGAGCTTCGGCATCGGGAGGGGTTGTTCTAGAATGTGGGCCTTGTTCCGCGCATCCCCGGCCCGGCATGCAGGCGGCCCCGGCAGGGCCATCCGCCACGAGCGGGGTCCGGGATTGTACGGAAAACCCATACGGAATCTGATCAATGTCTCTGGAATTCACCCTGAACCACGATGCGCCGGCCCTGGCGGCCGTCGATTGCGTCGTGGTCGGCGCCTTTGCCGACGCGTCCCTGAGCCCGGCCGCCAAGGCGGTCGACGAAACCTCCGGCGGCCGCCTGTCGGCGCTGCTGGCGCGCG
>DMID01000043.1:0-288 GCA_003449195.1 Lysobacteraceae bacterium
GCTGTCGTCCATCAGGCCGCCAGGCGCCACCGGCAGCCGCAGCGCGCCCGCATCCGCGGCCAATGCGCCCGCGCAGGCACGCTTGAGCAAGGTATCCAGCTTGTCCGGTGCGCGCAGGCGGTAATCGAGGAAGGCCAACGCGCGGCGGTTGGCCTGGCGGATGTCTTCGTCGAGCCGGGCGAGGTAGTCGTCGATGCGTTCCAGTTCGCGCAACCGTCGCAGGGCACGGCTGAAGCGCAGGTCGCCCAGCACATCGTCGCCGCATTGGGCACGGTAGCCGTCGCGCAG
>DMID01000043.1:482-15378 GCA_003449195.1 Lysobacteraceae bacterium
CTTGTGCAGGTCGGCGTAGTCGCCGATGAAGAACTGGCCGACGTAGCGCTCGAACCACTGGCGGGCGAACTGCGCGGTGGTCTCGGCGCGGGTCAGCTCGGGCATCAGGTCGCGCACCTGCAGGCTCATCGCGGCCAGCGAGGCAAGCAGGCGCCGGGCCTGGTCGGCGGCCTCGTCGAGCGTGCCGCCGTCGGCGTTTTCTTCCACCACCTGGCGCAGCAGCAGCTCGATCGAGCGCACCTTGGCCGAAACGAAGGTGGGGCCATTCTCGCTGAACTCGACCAGCGAGGACAGCAACTGGGCCACCAGCGGCATCATCGCGACCATCTCGCGTGCGCCGATGCGGTCCTGGCGCAGCCAGCCGGCGTTGCGGAAGCGTTCGTAGATGGCGGCCGCGCGCAGGTTCAGGGCCATGTCCGGCGGGCTGCCGTCCTCGGCCTCCCACGGGTCGTCCACCAGCAGGTAGCGCTCGATCGCGGCGACGATCTCGCGGCGCGGCAGCCCGTGAAGGGGCGGGATCGGCGCGTCCGGGCCGAAGAATTCGTCGAACAGCCGGCACAGCAGCTGCCAGTAGTGCTCGCGGTTGGGCGAGGCCAGCGGGCCGAACAGGCCCGGCGGCACGCGCGAAAACAGCGATGTCCCTGACGGCGAGGGGTGATGCACGAGCGGTCCGGCGTAGACGGGACCGGCGATGGTAACGGCCGCCGGGGGCGGCGTCGATTCGCGGCCGACAGGCCCATGCAAGGGAAAGGTCCCCGGAGCCGTCCATGGCTACCGGGCGATGCGGCTCAGAAGCTCCAGTTCAGGCTGACGCGCCAGTTGCGGCCCGGTTCGCTGTAACGGCCGATGCCGTAATCGGTGGCATAGCCGTACAGGTAGAAATCGCCGCGGGTGACGTTGCGGATGCGCGCCCACTGGTAGTACTTCTCGTCGAAGGCGTTGTACAGGCCGGCATTGACGCGCAGATGCTCGTTGACGCGGAAGCTGCCATACAGGTCGAACACGGTGTAGGCATCGCTCAGGAAGGGCTCGTCCACGCTGCCGAAGATGTCGGTGACGGTGTTCACGTCGCCGCGCTTCTTGGCCAGCGAATGGCTCAGGTTGCCGGTGACGCGCAAGCGGTTGTCGATGCCCTGCCAGCTCAGGCCGAGCACGCCGCGATCCGGGTTGATGCTGTCCAGCGGCGAGCCGTCCTTCTGCTCGCCCTCGTTGTGCGACCACGCCGCGCGCAGCAGCCAGGCCTCGCCGAGCTTCCATTGCGCTTCCAGCTCGGCGCCCTTGACGGTGACCTTGCCGACGTTGACCACCGAGGTGTAGGCATAGCCGTAGCGGGTGGTGCACACGCCGCGCGTGCAGCTCCGGTATTGGGTGGACGGGTCACCGACCAGACTGACGGTGTCGATGAAGTCGTCGTAGCGGTCGCGGAACACGGACAGGCCCACGCGCAGGCGTTTGCTTTCCCAGCGCCAGCCGGCTTCCAGATTCAGGCTCTTCTCGGCTTTCAGGTCCGGGTTGGCAGCCACGGTGGGCACGCTGACAGTGGCGCCGGTGCCGACCTGGGTGATGTCGGTGGTGCTCGTTGGTGCATACATCTCGCCGGTGGTCGGCGCGCGGAAGCCGCGGCCGGCCTGGAACCAGAGCGTCTGATGGGGCAGGAAGGCATAGCTGATGCCGGCCTGCCATGTTGGCGAGGAGAAGCTCACGTCGCGCACGGTGCCGCTCTTGTCCACGAAAGTGGCATCGAGCCTGGGCGAGTAGTCGTAGCGGTCGTAACGTGCACCGAAGGTGAGCTGCAGACGCGCGTCGAGCAGGCCGATGCGGTCGCGCAAGTAAAGGTTCCACGAGGTCGTGTCGGTCTTGGGCACCTGGCCGGGGTCGACGGTGGCCGAATCCAGCACGCCGGCGTTGTTCCAGCGGTAATCCACGGCGGAATAGTCGATCTTGCGCCGCTGCCATGCCGCGCCGTACAGCAAGGACTGGCGCCAGCCATCGCCTTCCAGCGCCTTGTCCATGTCCACGGCGAAACGGTCGAGTTTCTGCTCGTCGTTGCGGTCTTCCGCGCGCTGGCACGGCAGTGCCACGGTGCAGGTCGTGGTCACGTTGCTCGCGACGGGATTGGCCGAGGTGCCGCTGCCGGAAGTGATGCGGGTGATGCCGTAGCTTTTGGTCACCTGATGGTCGGCATGGGCTTCCAGCGTGTCGAACATCGCGTTGTCGGCCGACCACACGTAGTTCAGGCCGTAGCGGTCGCGGTCGTTGCTGTCATCGCCCACGCGGGTCATGTAGCCGGGTGCGGAAACGCGGCTGAGGTTGTCCACCAGGTTGTCGGCGCGGTTGCGCTCGTAAGCGAGGCCGAAGCGGTGGGCTTGGCTTGGCACCAGTTCGATCTTGGCCAGCACGTTGGTGCTGTCGGTGTCGATCGGGTCCGGCGTGCGGCGGCCGCTGCCGGTATCGATGTCGGTGTGTGAATAGAAGCCGTCGGCTTCGTGGCCCTTGCGCCTGGTCCAGGTCAGCATCGACTCGACGATGCCGGTGCGGTTGGCCACGGTGAAGTTGCCCAGTTTCTCGTCGTTGTAACTGGTGTAGCCGGTTTTCAGGCCGAAATGGGTGTCGTTGCCGCTCGCCTTGAGGTAGTCGGACGGGTCCTTGGTGGTGAACACCACCGCGCCGCCGAGTGCGCCGCTGCCGGCGCTGATGGAGTCGGCGCCCTTGATGATCTCCACGCTCTTGAGCGAATCCACGTCCACGCCGCCGCGCCCGGCACGGAAGAACTCGTAGTTGCGGGCCGTTTCGAGGCCCTCTGCCATCGACAGGCCGTCGATGGTCATCGCCACGCGGTCGCCTTCGATGCCGCGGATGTTGAAGCCGTTGTCGCCGAAACGGCCCATGTCCGCGATGCTCACGCCGGGCACGTAGCGGACCAGGTCTTCCATGTTTTCGGCCTGCTCGTCCTCGATCCTGGCCGCATCGATCACGGTGACGTTCTGGTTGGTCGAGGCCTTCTTGTCGCGCTGGCCTTTTACCTCGACCGGGTCGAAGGTCTTGGCGTCGGCTGTGCCTGCGACGGCCGTTTCCGCGGCGACGGCGGGCAAGGTCGGGGACAGGCTGGCGGCAATGGTCAGGGCCAGCAGGGTGGGGACGGGTTTCATCGTGGGCTCCGCAGTCAGGTAATGGGGGCTTGCGCCGGCCGGCGCGTTCCTGGCTGCGTGCGCCCATGGCGCCGTGCGTTGCTGGGAAAGGCATCGCAGGGGCGATGCGCTGTCGTGCAGGGGAGGGATGCCGGGAGTCGAGCCGGCATCGGGGATTCATCGGGTGGACGAGCCGTTGCCCGAAGTCAGTGTTTGTTGCTATCGCGGGCGGAAGCGGCCGGGCGCTCGCGCGAGGGCAGCGGCAGCTTGGCATCGGCAGCATCGACCACGCCGTCGCGGTTGCGGTCGGCGGTGTCGAACAGGCGCTTGCCGGAAGCCTGGTATTCGGCAAAGGTCATCTTCCCGTCCTTGTCGGTGTCGAGCACGCCGAACCGCACGTGTGCCTGGCGGTCTTCGCGCTTGTCCAGTTCGGCCACGCGCGCGTCGATGCGAGCCCGGTATTCGGCCGCGTATTCGCTGCGATCCAGCAGGCCATCGTGGTTGCGGTCGCTGCGGGCAAACTGCGCGGCGCGGTCTTGGTCATATTCGACGCGGCTCACCTTGCCGTCGCCGTTGCTGTCGTACAGCGCAAGAAAACCTTCAGCCGAGTGACTGGTGGGCATGGACAGCAGGCCGGGGCTGCGCCCGGATCGGTCGGGCATCGCCTTGCTGCTCTTTTTGCCGCGTTCGGCCAGTACGCGCTCGCCGCCTTGCCAGGTCTTTTCGCCCGCTGCATCGAACTCGCCGCGCGAGATGGTGCCGTTCTTGTCGGCATCGAGCGCATCGAAGCGGACATCGGTCTGCTTCATCTGTGCAGTGGTTTCGCTTTCCAGTTGCGCATGCAGGCGGCCGGCGAACTCTTGCACGTACTCGGCTTCGCTCAAGGTGCCGTCGTGGTCGGCGTCGGTGGCATCGAAGCGCATGCGACGGAATTGCTCGAACTCGGCCCACGTCACGCGGCCATCGCCATCGGCGTCGAACTCGGCGATGAAGGCCTGCACGTTGTCGCCGTGTCCGCCGATCTGCGGCTTGGGCTGCGCTGTCTGCGCCGTACCGGGGAAGGAAGCCAGCGCGCACAGCAGCGCACCGGCGAGGATGCCGATTTTCATGGTGATTCTCTGAGGTGGAATGGACGGGAGTTACGGATTCAGCGCGTGGAAGCTCAGCGTGTAGCTGTTGCTGTATTCGGGGACGGGCGCGCCGGCCGGTGCGGTGCTGCGGTATCGGCTCAAGGCAAGCCAGGTGCCGGGTCCCTTCGGCGTGAAGCTCGCCTTGCCTTGCCCATCGCTGGTCAATCGCTCGACGTGCGGCTTGCGGTCCGAGGTCCACACCGCTTCGGTGATCTCGACCTTCTGCCCGGCCAGCGGTTTGCCGTCGTATTGCACGATGAAGACGAAAGGCTCGCCGACATACACGTCATCGGGATGGGTGACGGGCACGAATTCCAGGCCCTTGTTGCGTGCGGCAAGAGCCGTGCGGTCAGGGGCGCCGACGCTCACGTAGGTTTCGGCCAGCGTCAGTGATTGGAAGTCGGATATCACCTTGGCGCTGGACGGGATCTTCACCGCCGGGTCGCGGGTGCTCTCGCGCTTGCCGTCGATTTCCCAGATGCGGAACAACGCTCCGAGGCGCGGGCCGGTGCCGAGGCGGTAGGTGCCCTTGGCATTGGCGGGCAAGGTGTATTCGGCCACCGTGCGCGTCTTCATCACGTGCACCACGTCGGGTGTGGTTTCGCGGCCCTCCGGCGTGGTCACCGAGAAGCGGCTGCCATCGAAGGCGACTTCGGGCGTGAAGAAGGTTTCGGCGAAGGACGCATCCATCGCGATGGTCTGGCCGGCTCGCGGTGCGAAATCGCTCGGTGCGAGGTAGGGCGTGTGGGCAAATGCGGGATGCATGACGCCCCATGACAGGACGCCAGCCAGCAGCAACGATCTCATGCGTGTTCCCCGAAAGAGTGAGGTGTGCGGATCGCTGGCTGCCGCGGAGCAGAGCTGGCTGCGCGCATTGTCATGCAAGTGAGAATTGTTTTCAACAATGCGGAGGGCTTGTCGGGAATTTCCTACCGTTCACGGGGCGGGTTTCCCGCTGTGCCGGCAGTTCTTACGCAGGCATGCTCGACTGGGTTTGGCGGCGGAGGACGGGCATGGAAATCAGGGAATCCGGAGCAGGCTTCGAGGTAATCGGAGCGGCGTATTACGAGGTCTTCCCGACCCGTTTCGGCGCATTGCTGGCCGCGTTCTGTCTGGCCGCGCGGCGCGCGAAGTTCAGCGGCCGCACGGTGGCGGTCCGTGTCCCCGCCGCATGGGGTGGCACGGTGGAAGTCACCCCCGAAGTCGCGGGAAGGATCCTCGACGGCGCCGCGCTTCCTTCCGGAATGCGGGCGGATGTATCGGAGCGCAGGGCCGGATAGGTTCTGGCCGTCACGGACAAGTCATTGGGTGGCCGCCCATTCCATCCGCAGCTTTCCGCTTCCCGTTGAGGTCAGATGCCTGGCGGCATCTATTTGTCGAGTTTTTTGCTTAGGCCCGGGGCTTGTCCGGCTGGGTGCCAAGGCTGATGATCTTGCGTGTGTCATGCACGCGGTAGTCCAGCCACCAGCCATTGATGCCATTGATGCCGGGCAGTGCAGACAGGCCTTCGTCGTCGCGCAATGGCTTGTCTCCGGGCTTGCTCTGCGCAAGGCGAGGTCGGTCAATACTTTCCGGGCAGTACGCGCGATGACAGTGGACGGCAGCAGGGCAAGGCTGCCTCCTGTCAGCGCTGCTTTCATGGCGCCGCCGGGCGTCGACCAACCCCGGACCAAGGTCGATGCCAATGGATAGTGTTGCGTTTGCCTGTGACCGGTTGTCGGTAGCTCTGGCGCCACCCGTTTCATGCCGCAAGCGGCAGCAGGCAAAGACCACCGCCGTCACGCAGCGTGTCGGGCTTGGAGTCGGGCCTGATCTTGCGGATGGCCGTGCCGGCAAGGAGTGTGAAGGTATTGGACATGGCGGTATGCGGCCACCGCCACAGTCATCGCCAACTTCTGCCCGATTGCAACGGGCCATCTTGGACTACTTCGGGCACAAAAAAGCCCGGAAGCCTTGGTGTTGCTGGCATTTCCGGGCCTTCGCGGTCCTCGTCGGACCTGCAAATGGTGGCTACGGGTGGACTCGAACCACCGACCCCAGCATTATGAGTGCTGTGCTCTAACCGGCTGAGCTACGTAGCCTTGGGAACCTTGAATTATCCAAGGCCCGTATGCGGGTGTCAATTGCCGGCCACATCCGGCTTGTGGCCGGAAGGGCGACATGGCAGAGTCGGGGCCAGTAGAAATTTTCGAGGGTCCGCATCGTGATCGATCCGGACGGTTACAGGCCCAACGTCGGCATCGTGCTCATGCGCGAGGATGGCCGCCTGTTCTGGGCACGCCGCGTGCGCAGGGATGGTTGGCAGTTCCCGCAAGGCGGCATGAACACGGACGAGACGCCGCTCGAGGCCATGTACCGTGAGTTGCAAGAGGAAACCGGGTTGTTGCCCGAGCATGTGGAAGTGCTCGGTTCGACGCCGGGTTGGCTGCGCTATCGGCTTCCGAGCAGGGCCATCCGGCGCAACGAACGGCAGATATGCATCGGCCAGAAGCAGGTGTGGTTTTTGCTTCGCCTGGTGGGGGACGAGGCATCGGTGCAGCTCGATGCGACGGACGAACCCGAATTCGACCATTGGTGCTGGGTCGATTTCTGGTATCCGGTCGAGCATGTGGTGATATTCAAGCGCGGCGTGTATGCGCGTGCGCTTCGCCATCTTGCCCCGTACGCGCAGGCCGCCGTGGCCAGCCAGATCCCGACGATGCCGGCAAGTGCGCAGCAGGCGTGGATGCCTGGCAGCAGCGTGGGCGAAGAGCGGCCTCGCCGCCCTCCCCGCGGGCGGGCATGGCGTCCGCGCAAGACGGCTAATTGACAATGGTTCTCGTTTATGTTTGACTTGCGTGCGTGGCACATCCGCCACGCACGCAGGTTCGATCAAACGCCATGTACGTCTGCATCTGCAATGGAGTCACCGACAGCCAGATCCGGGCCGCGGCCGAGGCCGGTTGCGATACCGTGTCCGAGCTCGTCATGCGTACCGGCTGCGGCAGCAATTGCGGCGGTTGTCTGGAAACGGCGGAAAAGATGCTGGCCGAAGCCAAGGGCGCACGTGCCCTGCCGTTGCCGCTGCTCAACTTGGCAACGGCGGCCTGACCTCCGGCGCAATGCCGCGGATGGGCTTAATTCGCATTCCCCGGCGCGACCTGCGATTCGGCTAGAGTGGCCCCACCTGAAACGCGGGAGCTGCGCCGATGAAAGGCGATGCGAAGATCATCGGATTCCTCAACAAGGTCCTGTTCAACGAACTGACTGCGATCAACCAGTACTTCCTGCACGCCAAGATGCTGAAGAACTGGGGGCTGGACGAGCTTGCCGGCCATGAATACAAGGAATCCATCGACGAGATGAAGCATGCGGACCGGCTTGCCGACCGCATCCTGTTCCTCGAAGGGCTGCCCAATTTCCAGGCGCTGGGCAAGCTGCGCATCGGCGAGAATCCGCGCGAATTGCTCGAGTGCGATCTCGCGCTGGAGATGGAGGCCTTGCCGGTGCTGCGCGAAGGCATTGCGCATGCCGAGAGCATCGGCGATTACGTCAGCCGAGAGCTGATGGCCGACATCCTCGAATCGGAAGAAGAACACGTGGACTGGCTGGAAACCCAGCTGGACCTGATCGGCCGCATCGGCGAACCCAATTACCTGCTGACCAAGCTCGACGACTGAGCGCCGGAGGCGGGATCGGCGGTGCCCGGTTTCGGGTGCCGGGACAGGTAACCGAGCAGCGCGACGCGCGCGCGCGCATGCTCGGCGATGAGCAGCGCGACGGCCACGGCGGGGCGTTCGAGCTTGTGCACGCGGGCGGACATTTCGATCCGCTTGGCGGTCGCGGACAGCGCCATGGCGCCGACATTGGCGCTGGACGATTTCAGTGTGTGGGCGGCTTCCTGCATCCGGGCCAGATCGGGCTCGGCGGCGGCCTGTTCCAGCGTGCGCAGCAGGGCTGGCGTGTCTTCCAGGAACAGACGGACGATGCGGTGCATTTCGGCGCCGGCGAATTCGGCAAGCTCGTCGAGGACGCTTTCGTCCAGCACGGGTACCGGAGCATCGCTGCCGAGTGTCGTCGAGGATGGCGAAGCGGCGGGGCGGGGTAGGCTTGCTTCCTGCGCTGGCGCGCGCGCGACGGGCCTTGCGTCGTCGATGGCGAGCGCGGCGGGCCGGGAGGCGTCGAGAGGCCGGGCGGCGGCCGCTGCGCCGGAGGTGATGTCGGTCATCGCGGGCAGCCAGTGCTTCAGGCATGCATCGAGCTGTTCGCGGCTGACGGGCTTGGCAAGGTAGTCATCCATGCCGGCATCGAGACAGCGTTGCCTGTCTCCGGTCATCGCGTTGGCCGTCATCGCGATGATCGGCAGGCGTGCGGCGCCGCGTGCGGTTTCCTGCTCGCGCCAGCGGCGCGTGGCTTCGTAGCCGTCGATCACCGGCATCTGGCAGTCCATCAGCACCAAGCCGTAGGGCGCCTGGGCAAGCCGTTCCAGGGCGACATGGCCATTTTCGGCGGTGTCGCATTCGTGGCCGAGCGAAGCGAGCATTTTCTGCGCGACCAGCCGGTTGACCGGGTTGTCCTCGACCAGCAACAGCCGGCGGCTTCCGGCGATCTGCAGCAGCGGCACGACCGGCATTGCCGGTGTGGCGGCGGCCGAAGCGGGATGCCCCGGCGTCATGATGTCGCGTACCGGCGGCACGCTGGATGCCGTGCGCTCTGCGGAAATCGACGCCGCCAAGGCCGCGCGCAGCGCCGCATCCGGCGGCGGCCGGGGAATGAAGCTGCCGTGGTCGCGCAACTCGTCGGCAATCTCGCTTTCGCCGTGCATCCAGATCAGCCGCGGCATCGCGTCGGCGGGCATGCGCATCACGCTGCGATGCAGTGCGCGTGCGCTCAGGCGGAGGTTGTCCATGTCCGCGACCACGCCCACGTAGGCCGGATGGTCCGGGCTCTCGCTGGCACGCAGCTTGTCGAGTGCTTCCTGCGTGGTGTCCACGGCGGTCACCGCCAGATCGAGGTTGGTGATCTGCGTGGTCACGCGCTGGCGCAGGGTGTCGTCGGGGGATACCAGCAGTACGCGCGGCCGGGCGTCGTCGCTGCCGGGGCGCAGGTCGCCGACGATCTTCAACAGCGGGATTTCGAACCAGAAACGCGAGCCGCAGCCCGGGTCTGACTCGACCCCGATCCGGCCCTCCATCAACTCCACGATGCGCTTGCTGATGGCCAGCCCCAGCCCGGTGCCGCCATACAGCCGCGTGGTCGAGGCATCGGCCTGGGTGAAGGAGTTGAACAGCCTGGATTGCTGCTCGGCCGACAGGCCGATGCCGGTGTCGATGACCTCGAAGCGCAGCTTGTGCCGATTGGCGGTTTCGCCCTGACGGGAGACGTTGACGACCACGCCGCCCTGTTCGGTGAACTTGATCGCGTTGCCGACCAGATTGCCGATCACCTGACGCAGTCGGAGCGGGTCGCCGCGTACCGGCAGGCGCACGGCCGGGTCGATGTGCAGCTCCAGTTTCAGGTGCTTGCGCTGCGCCGGCTGGGCCATCAGCTGGATCACGCTGTCCAGCAGTTCGCGCAGGTTGAAGCTGGTGGTTTCCAGTTCGAGCCGGTTGGCTTCGAGCCGGGAGTAGTCGAGGATGTCGTCGACGATGCGCAGCAGTTGCTGCGAGGAGAGGCTGGCGGTCTGCAGCATCTCGCGCTGGTCCGGCGCCAGCGGGCCGCTGCCGATCATCTCCAGCATCGGGATGATGCCGTTGAGCGGTGTGCGTATCTCGTGGCTCATCGTGGCGAGGAACTCGCCCTTGGCGAGCACGGCGGCTTCGGCTTCCTGCTTGGCTTGCAGCAGCTCGCGTTCGAGCTGGCCGTGGCGCTGGCTGTCGCGTTGCAGCGTGTCGCGTTCGGCTTCGGCCAACGCCGTGCGGGATTCGGAGGCTTCCAGGTCGCGCGCCTGACGATTCAGGCGGCCCAGCACGAGGATGCCGGCCACAAGCGCTGCCACGGCCGCCATCCAACCGGCCAGCCACCACGGGCCCGGGACATTGAATGTCGGCAACGGCAGCGCGATGACGGCCACCGAAGCGGCCGCGATGCCGATGCCGGCGATCAGACGGGTACGCCGCGATGCCGCCACGGTTCAGAGCACCGCGTTGTGGAAGTCGAACTGCAGGTCTTGCCCCACCGACTGCACCAGGTTGCCCTGGATGAAGTCGATGCCGTCCATCCACATCGTGGCCGCCGCTTGCGGATCCTCGATTTGCTGGCCGATGACCTGCATGCCGCGGCCGTGGACGTTCTGGATGATGGCCAGCATGTCCTCGCGCAGGCCTTTGTGCGCATAGGCTCCGGCATAGCGGCCGGCAAGCCGCACATAGGACAGTGGCAGCTGGCCGAGCAGGGCAAGCCCGTCTTCGCCGGCTTCGAACTGGCTCAGGCAGAAGCGCACGCCGGCCGGCGCCAGCCTTGCACAGAACGCGCCAATCGCGACCGAATGGATGGCCGCATCCGCCAGGCGCAGGTCGATCACCAGCGATTCACCCGGGATGCCGCGATCCTGCAGCGACTGCAGCACCCAGGCCGGATAGGCATCGCCGGACAGCGTGCGCGGCGCCTGCGAAACGAACAGGCGCAGCGGATGGTTGCTGGCCAGCTTCTGGCCGAGCATCGTCAACGCGTGGTCCATCACTTGCTGGTCCAGATCGGCGATGCGGCCGGCGGCTTCGGCGGCCGGGATCACCTGGCCTGCGGTGAGCAGCGTGCCATCGCTCTGGCGCATGCGCAGCAGGACCTGATACTGCGCCTGGTCGCCGCCGGCCACCGAAACGATGGGCTGGTAGGCCAGCTCGATCTGGCCGTCGACGAAGGAAATCTTCTCCACCGCCTCGTTGGCGCGGGGCGCGTCGTAGGCGGCAATGCCGGCCGGTTGCAGGCGGGCCTGCAGGGCGGCGCGTTCGGTCGCCTCGAGCACGGCTTCCGCCGAGGTGACGCCGTGCGAAAGCGCGGTGTATCCGACGGCACTGCGCAATTGCACGGTTTCCTCGTCGCGCGCGACGAACACGTGGCGTGACAGCTTGTCGCGCAGTTCGCGGGCAAACCCGGCCAAGACGGATTCGTCGTCCACGCGGGCCAGCACGAGGAAGCTGTTGTCGTTCAGGCGAGTGGCGGGGTGCGGGGCGACGGCCTTGGCGATCTGGCGCCCGGCTTCGGTCATCAAGCGTTCGAACGCGGCATAGCCGTAGCGCTCGCGCAGGCCCAGCGCGCTGGCGATCTCGACGAAGAACACGCCGCCGTGGGCCTTGTCCTTCAATGCGTCGCCGATCATCTGCAACAGGTGCGGGCGGATGAACAGGCCGGTATCGGGATGGCTTGTCGCCGTCTGGCTTGGCGTCACTTCCTGTCCCTGCGCGCGGGCGCGCTGGATGCGGTTGGAAATGGCCGCGATCAGGTGGCGTGGCCGGATCGGCTTGGTCAGCACGTCGTCGGCACCGATGTCCAGAGCCTCGAACTGGCGCTCCGGGTCCGCGTCGCCGGTCAGGAACACGATCGGCAGCATCTGCTGCCCGGGTTGCTGGCGGATCAGCGTGGTCAGGCGCATGCCGTCGATCTCGGGCATGTGCAGGTCCATCAGCACCAGGTCGGGCTTGTGGGCGCGGATCGCGTCGAGCACGCCGGCCGCTTCGGTCTGCAAGGTGGCTTCGATGCCCGCGCCGTTGAGCACGCTCTGGGCGAACAGGGCCTGCGAGCGGTCGTCCTCGACCACCAGCACGCGGTACGGCGCCGGCTCGTCGGCGGCGGAGGCCCGGGGCGTGGTTTCGTCCGGCGATTCGGTCATCTGTGCTTCCCGTGTGATGCGCCGATTATGCGCCGGGCGGTGCCATCAGGCGACGCACGCCGCGTGCGAAGGTCCGCCACAGCCACCATGTCGTGGCGGCCACCACGAGGCCGAGACCGAGCACGAACACGGCGGCGAGCACGGGGTGGGCGATCAGCAGTGCCAGCCCGCCGGTTACCGCGACGTCCTCGGTGGTCGAGCCCAGCCAGTTGCTGGCCGGTTCCGGCGAGGTGTTGAGCAGGGCGCGGGTGCCGGACTTGAGCACGTGGCTGGTCAATGCCACGCCGGCTCCCGCCGCCAGCGCGCCGGCACCGAGCTGGCCGTCGGGCGACAGCGTGGCGGCGGCGAGGAAGGCGCCGGCGGGGACGCGGGCCAGGGTCTGCAGCAGGTCCCATACCGAGTCGACGCCGGGGATCTTGTCGGCGAGGAATTCGGTCACGGCCAGCGCGCCGCAGGTGCCGAGCACCCACCACGATTGGGTGGGCTGCAGTGCGGCCGGCAACTCCACCCAGCCCAGCAGGCCGGCCAGGCCGACGCCGAAAACGGTCAGGTAGGCCCGGATGCCGGCCATCCACGCCAGCAGCAGGCCGATGACGAACAGGTGCGCTTGGCTCATCGCGAGTGTTCCGGAAGTCCTTGGGGCAGTCGGAGGGCGAGGCTTGTTGCGGCGTAGTGTGCACCAGCGCACGGTATCGCGCTGCTCGGGCAGGTCATCGGCGTGGCTTACACTCGGGAGCTCCGTACACGCATGAAATCCATCGATGTCCCTGGCCAAGCCCGGAATTGCCTTGCCATGAGCCGCTCCGCGTCGCACTACCGGATCGTGCCGCACCGCCCCGGGCACGGGCGGCTGTGGATGCTGCTGGTGGTGCTGGCCTGGGGCTTGTCGTTGCTGGCGACATGGTGGCTGGCCAGCCGGCAGGCGGCGCCGGGGCTGGCGGCGGCACAGGCTAGGGCGCGGGCCGGCGAGCAGGCACTCAAGCACGAGCGTGAGCGCGTGGCCGGCTTGCAGCAGCGGCAGGCCACACTCGAACGCTCGGACCAGATCAGCCGCGCGGCCAACGTCGAGATCCAGAATTCGCTGGCCGAGCGCGACGAGGAGATCGCCGGCCTGCGTGCCGACGTCGCGTTCTACGAGCGGCTGGTCGGCTCGACCAGCCAGCGCAAGGGCCTGAGCGTGCACACGGTCGAATTTTCGCCGGAAGCCGGCGGCAGCTGGCATTACCGCGCGGTGCTGACGCAGACGCTCAACCGCGGGGCCATCAGCAAGGGCCAGATGAGTTTCGAGGTCGAGGGCGTGCGCGCCGGCAAGCTGGCGCACATCGGCTGGGACGCGTTGCATCAGAAGCAGGGCGTCCCGGCGCAGGCATATTCGTTCCGCTATTTCCAGCAACTCGAAGGCAGCGTGATCCTGCCGGCCGGGTTCGTCCCGCAACGGGTGAAGTTGAGCCTGCGCGGCGGGGACCCGGTGGACCAGTCGTTCCCGTGGACACGGGCCGACCAGAGCCGCACAGACGACAACGGAGACACATGATGTTCGGAAGCAAATCCGGCGGGCGCGAAGGCCGCCTGCTCGATACCCTGGTCGGCGCGCACGCGGTGATCCGCGGCGACGTGAGTTTCTCGGGCAAGCTCTACGTGGAGGGCTGCATCATCGGGCGCGTGCTGGCCGAGGATGGCCAGCCGGCCACGCTGACGCTGGCGGGCAAGGGCCGCATCGAGGGCGAGATCCGCGTGCCGGTGGCGGTGATCGACGGCGAGGTGGTCGGCGACATCCATGCCGGCGAACGCATCGAATTGACCGAGCACGCGCGGGTGCAGGGCAACGTGCATTACAGCGTGGTCGAGATGAGCGCGGGCGCGCAGCTGAATGGCCGTTTGGTGCACGCGGCATCCCTCCCGCTGGCGGCGCTGGCCGCGCCAGGAACGGCCGGCACCGGCGTGGTTCCGGCCGCGCCGGCAACGCTGCCTTCGGGCACGGCGACTTGATTTGCCGGCAGATGCGCCCATCATGACGCCATGAGTACGATTGTCTCCCTGCCGACCGCCCCTTCCGCCCCTGGCTACCAGGCGCTGGAAACTCCGCTGGTGTTCACCCCGGCCGCAGCCGCCAAGGTGCGTGAACTGATCCACGAGGAAGGCAACGAGGCGCTGGCCTTGCGCGTGTACATTCAGGGCGGTGGCTGTTCCGGGTTTCAGTACGGTTTCGAGTTCGACGAGAATCGGGCCGACGACGATCTGGCGGTGGTGACCGAAGGCGTCACCCTGCTGGTCGATCCGCTCAGCCTGCAGTACTTGATGGGGGCCGAGGTGGATTACACCGAGAGCCTGACCGGTGCCCAGTTCGTGATCCGCAACCCCAACGCCCGCACCACCTGCGGCTGCGGTAGCAGCTTCTCGGTCTNNGTGCCCAGTTCGTGATCCGCAATCCCAACGCCAAGACCACCTGCGGCTGCGGCAGCAGCTTCAGCGTCTGATCCGGTCGGCCCACTTGCAGCGGGCGTGAAGTCCGTTCAGGCTTGTGCGGATGTTCACCGGCACCCCCGAAATCGACGGTTTCGCCTTCACCGCGTGTCCCTTGGACCGCAGCGACGTGCTGCGCGATCGTCCCGACGACATGGCCGCGTTGTGGCCCGCCGCGCGTTTGCTGGTGCTGGATGAAGCCGGCGACGCCTTGTGTGGCGAGGATGGCGCGCCTTTGCCGCTGACCGGTGCCGATCTCGGTGGCGGCGGCCCCGGTACCGCGATCTTCCTCGGGGTCGAACCCGGAGGTACGGCGTGGTTCTGCGTCGATGCGGTCACGGTGAACGCGGCCGCGCCGGGTCGCACCG
>DMID01000043.1:15418-20749 GCA_003449195.1 Lysobacteraceae bacterium
GGGCAGGCCGGTACGGTCTGGCCGGCGGCGCTGGCGGGGATCTTCGCCTACGCCCGCGGCATGTCCTGGTGGCAGGCGCGCACCCGCTACTGCGGGGTCTGCGGCGGCACCATCGAATTCCGGCGCGGCGGTTTCGTCGGTCACTGCGCCGGTTGCGGCAACGACCATTACCCGCGTGTCGATCCGGCCGTCATCGTTGCGGCCACGGACGGCGAGCGCTTGCTGCTGGGGCGGCAGGCCAGTTGGCCCGAACGCCGCTATTCGGTGATCGCCGGGTTCATGGAGCCGGGCGAGATGCCCGAGCAGACGGTGGCCCGCGAAGTGATGGAGGAAACCGGCGTGCGCATCCTGCGCTGCCGCTATCTGGCCGCGCAGCCGTGGCCGTTCCCGGGTGCCTTGATGCTCGGGTTCGAGGCGCGAGCCGAGCCCGACGAGCCGCGCGTCACCGGCGAACTCGAAGACGCGCGTTGGGCCACGCTGGCCGACATCGGCGAAGCCCTGGCCCGCGGCGATGCCGATCAGGATGCGCCATTGCGTTTGCCGCCGGCGTTGTCGATTGCCCGCTCGCTCATCGGGCATTGGTACCGCGCGCATGGCGGGCACTGAACGTCTTCATCCGGCCGTCTCACGGTGCTTGCGTAAAGTGCGGCTTTGCCGCGCCTGATCGGGAACCGGAGAAGGTATCGCCCCATGTTCTTCACGACACTGGTCGCCGTTGTCGCCACGCTCGTCGTCGGACATCTCGCGCCTGCCCATGTGGCCGCCCTGCGCCGCCATGCGTGGTTCGAGACGTGGTCCGGTTTGCTGGAGCGGCAGGGCATGGCCGGTCTGGCATGGCGTCTGGCGCCGCCGGTCCTGCTCGTCGCCCTGCTGCAGTGGGGCTTGCATGGGCGCTGGCTGGGCGTGCCGGCGCTGGTGTTCGGCATTTTCGCGTTGTGCTGGGCGTGGGGCGCGCGCGATCTGGACCTGGACGTGGAAGCGGCACTGGATGCCCAGGAGCCGGAGGCACGCCGGTTGGCGTTCGCGCGCCTGGGTGTGCCCGACGATGGCACGGCCGATGCCACGCCATCGGTGCTGGTCGGCAACCTGGCGCGTGCCGGGTTGCGGCGCTGGTTCGGCGTGTTGTTCTGGTTCCTGCTGCTAGGCCCGATTGGCGCCGTGCTCTATCGCTTGAGCGTGCTGGCCGCGTGGCAGGCACGGGCTCCGTCAGGCGCACAGGCGTGGTTGACGCTGCTGGAGTGGCCGGTGGCGCAGTTGCTGGCGTTTTCGATGGCGTTGGCAGCGAATTTCGATGCCGTACTGCGCGCGTGGCGCGATGCCGGTGGCGCCAGACGTGTGCTGGACACGGGGTTTCTGGAGGCTGCGGCGCGTGCCGCCGTGCCGGTGACGACAGCGTCGCCGTCCCAGAATGCGCCGGGCATCGTGCCCCTGCTGCGCGACCTGCCCGAGCTGCGCGACACGATGTCGTTGTTGTGGCGGGTGCTGCTGATCTGGCTGGCGGTGCTGGCGTTGATGGTACTGGCCGGCTGGGTCGGATGATCCCGTACCCGATGCATCAACCGGGTCAGCCCGGCGCCAGCCACGCGAACGGTGGCCACGGCAGGTTGCGGGCCACCCAGTAGGCCGGCAGCAGCACCACCCACAGGCGTGGTTCGGACATCAGGCTCACCACCGGACGCATTGCGGCCGGTCGCCACCACTCCAGCCTCCATGCCGCCAGCAGCGGCGCGAGGACAAGCAACGTCATCGCCAGCGGATTCATGCCGAAGGCGTGGACGAGGTGGCCGTGGACGAGGGCATGCAGGGCGCGGGTCATGCCGCAACCGATGCACCAGTAGCCGGTGAGCGCATGGAACATGCATGGCGGGAACGGATTGCCTGCCGCATTGGGGTCATAGCGGTACAGCAGTGCCGTGCCCGAAGCGGCGGCGGCCAATGCCGCCGTCACCCCGAGCACGTGCAGCGGGCGGATCGCCCTCACTTGGCGGCCTGGATCTGCTCGATGATTTCCTGGTACTGCGCCACGCCGCCGGTGGAGAAGGCGTAGATCGACCACACCAAGCCGATGATGGCCAACGCGGTGGCCACCCAGCACCAGGTCTTGGCGGTGGCCGACGCGCGGCGCGCGCCTTCCAGGTCGCCGGCGTTGAGCAGCGAGTTCACCTTGGCGGCATAGACGATGGCGACGATGCCGAGCAGGCCGAGCGGGCAGCAGAAACAGGTGCCCAGCACCGTGGCGACGATGGCCCATGCCAGATGGTTGGGTACCGGGCCGACGGCCGGCGGCAGCGGTGTCGGCGAGGCGGGTTCGACGACCGGCGGCGGGGGTGGCGGAGGAATCGTGCTCATGCGGTGCGTGCTCCTTGGTTGGAATGTGTCCCCGGGAGCGGGCGGCTGGCCGCGATGCGCTCCCCTGTGACTGAAGCCTAACCGATGCCCGGCTCAGGCCGCATCACCGCGCAGCTCGCGCACGCGCCGCTCCAGCGCCGGGGCATCGGCGCCTTCGACAAGCGGGGCATCGGCAATGACGTCGATGCGCGCGCGGAAGCGTCGCGGCAGGCGCATGCGGTGCAGCCGGGAGTCGCGGCGGCTCCACATGCTCGACCACAGGTTGCACAGCGCCATCGGCACCACCGGTACCGGCCTGCCCGCGGCGGCGGCCCGTTCGAGGATCTTCTCCACGCCGGACTTGAACGGCGCGATGCTCCCGTCCTTCGTCAACGCGCCTTCGGGGAAGATGCCCACCAGCTCGCCGTCCGCCAATGCCGCATCGATCTGGTCGAACGCGTGCTGCATCAACGCCGGGTCTTCTCGCGCGCCGGCAATCGGGATGGCCTTGGCGGTGCGGAAGATCCAGCGCATCACCGGGATGTCGAAGATCTTGTAGTACATGACGAAGCGCACCGGGCGCGGGATCGCCGCCGACAGGATCAACGCATCCATGTAGCTCACGTGGTTGCACACGATCAGCGCCGGGCCTTCGTCGGGCACGTGGTCCTCGATGCCGCGCGCGCGCAGCCGGTACAGCGTGCGCACCATCAGCCAGCTCATGAAGCGCATCAGGAATTCGGGCACGATGCTGAAGATCCACACCGCCACCAGCGCGTTGGCGATGGCCAGGGCGAGGAACACCTGCGGGATCGTCCAGCCCAGCACGCGCTGCACGAACAGGCCGATGCCGGCCGCCGCCACGATGAACAGCGCATTCTGGATGTTGAGCCCGGCGATCACCCGCGACAGCTCGCCCTTCGGCGTGCGGCTCTGGATCAGCGCGAACAGCGGCACCACGAAGAAGCCGGTGAACACGCCGATGCCGGTCAGGTCGAGCATGATCCGCCAGCTGCCAGGCGCGCTGACAAATTGGCCGATCGACAGCCCCGCCAGCAACGCCTGCCCGGGCCGCGCGAAGTACAGGTCGAGCATGAACGCGCTGACGCCGAACGCGCCCAGCGGCACCAGCCCGATTTCCACCGTGCGCGCGGACAGCTTCTCGCACAGCAGCGAGCCGGTGCCGGTGCCGATGGAGAACAGTGCCAGCGCGAACAGGTACAGTTCCTGGCGGCCGCCGAGGTTGACCTCGGCGTAGGCCGGCAGCTGCGCGGTCAGCACCGTGCCGATGAACCAGAACCAGGACACGCCCAGCACCGCGTTGCGCACCGCCGGGGTGCGCCGGGTCAGGCGCATCACCGCGAGCGATTCGCGCCACGGGTTCCACTCCACCTTCAGCTCCGGCGCGCCGGCCTCCACGCGCGGGATGAAGCGCGCGGCGGTGTTGCCGGCCAGCGCCAGCACGATCACCGCGGTGGCCGCGACCACCGGCCCGTGCGTGCCGGCCAGGGTGAACACGATGCCGCCGCACAGCATGCCCAGCAGGATCGACACCGAGGTACCCATTTCCACTAGCCCGTTGCCGCCGGTGAGTTCCTCCGGCTTCAGCACCGCCGGCAAGATCGAATACTTGACCGGTCCGAACAGCGTGGATTGCAGGCCGGTGCAGAACAGCGCCACCAGCAATACCGGCAGGTTCTGCAGCACGAAGCCGGTGGCGGCCAAGGTCATGATCCCGATCTCCATCGTCGTGGTGATCACGATCAGCTTCTGCTTCTCCAGCTTCTCGGCAATCTGCCCGGCGGTGGCCGAAAACAGGAAGAACGGCAGGATGAACAGCGCCGGCGCCAGGTTGGCATAGAGGCTGCGCTCGTCGGCGTCCAGCCCCATGAAGAACAGCAGCGCGATGATCGCCTGCCGGTACACGTTGTCGTTGAACGCGCCCAGCGACTGCACCGCGAAGAACGGCAGGAAACGGCGCTGCCCGAGCAGTGCGAACTGGTTGTGGCCGGCCATGCGGGCTCCCGTGGATGCGCGCGCAGCCTAGCAAATCGACGCCGCGTTGGGCTTGAAGTGCGGGCCTCGATGTTCGTTGCTAGGGTCTGCGCGCTGCTATGGAATCCGGCAAGCGCGCGCAAATGCTCAGCCGTCGCGCAACTGCATGTCGGCGCGATCCAGCGCGAAGCGCCGCACCTGCAATTGCGCGCGTACCTGCCCGGGCTGCTCGTACAGGCATTGCGCGCACAGCTCGGCCGGCAGTTCCATGAATTCTGCCGTCGCGTGCTCGCCGTCGATGCGCAGCACGCCCACGCCGTGGCGGCGGGTCTGCGCGTAACGCAGGGCCGGGTTGCCGGCCGAGACCACCGCTTCCAGATGGTCGGCGAGCCTGCGCCCGGCTTCGGCACGCTCGGGGCTGCCGCCGCTGTTGTGGGCGAGCATTGCCGACAGGGTTTCCGAGGAGATCGCGGGCGCGGTGAATTCGACGACGGATGCGCCATGCTGGGTGGCGAAGCCCGAGTGGATGTCGCCGGACAGCACGATGGTGCCGCCGGCCGGCGCAAACACCTCGTCGAGCAGGCGCCGACGTTCGCGCGGGAAACCGTCCCATTGGTCCACGTTGAGGTAGAACGCGCGGCGCATCGGTTCAGGCGCTCCGAGCGTGGGGTCGGACAGGTCCAGCACCAGCGAGGTGAACGAGACCGAGCTGGCATACACGCGGAAGCGTGCGTCGCCCTGCCTGACTTGTTCGGCCAGCCACGCGCGTTGTTCGGGCGCATACGGCGACGGCGCGCCGGCGTCGAGCGCGCGCAATGCAGCCAGCAGGTCGAAGCCCTGCCGGGTGACGAGGTAGCGCGAGCCGATGTCGCCGAACAGTTCGGTCTTGCCCACCGCCAGCCATGCGAAGCCGCGCGGCAGGCCGTCGGCCGACGGCGGCTTGACCTGCATGAAGAACGGCACGGCGGCGTTGTAGCCGGCCAACACGCGTTCGAGTACCGGCAAGGC
>DMID01000092.1 GCA_003449195.1 Lysobacteraceae bacterium
GCCGCGCCAGTGGGAGGGCAGCGAAGCCGGCAGCCCCAGCGCACCGCGTGCCGGCGCCAGCGACAGCGAGCTGCGCGGCCTGCCCGACGAAGACGCGCACGAGGATTTCGACCCGCTCGACGACAGCCGCCTGTCGCGCTCGCTGGACGAATTGATCGCGCGCCGCAGCGCCTTCCTCGCCGATTACCAGAATGCCGCGTGGGCGCGCCGCTACGCCAAACTGGTGGGACGCGTGCGCTCGGCCGAAAACCTCAAGGCGCCCGGTTCCACCGCGCTGACCGAAGCGGTGGCGCGCAACCTGGCCAAGCTGATGGCCTACAAGGACGAATACGAAGTGGCCCGGCTGTACGCCAGCGGCCCGTTCATCGAACGCCTGCGCGCGCAGTTCGAAGGCGACTTCAGCCTGCGTTTCCACCTCGCCCCGCCGCTGCTGGCGAAGAAGGACGCGCACGGCCGCCCGATCAAGCGCGAGTATGGCCCGTGGATGTTCACCGCCTTCGGCTGGCTGGCCCGGCTGAAGTTCCTGCGCGGCACCGCGTTCGATCCCTTCGGCCGCACCGACGAGCGCCGCGAGGAACGCAAGCTGATCGCCGACTACGAAACCGTGCTGGACGAGCTGCTGGCCGGTCTGGACGACAGCCGGTTGCGGCTGGCCGTGGACATCGCCAGCCTGCCCGAACACATCCGCGGCTACGGCCACGTCAAGCATGCGCACGTGCAGGCCGCCCGCCGCCGTGGCGATGAATTGCTGGCGCGCTGGCGCAACCCGAAAGTGCTGGACATCGTGCAGGTGGACTGAGCCGGCGGCACGGCAGCCCGCGTTGCCCGTGTCGATGGCGGCACAACGTGAACCGATGGCAAGCAGCCTCAGTGCGGAGGATTGCCACGCCGGGGCGGCCGGGATTATCAAGCGCATCGACCGGCACGCGCCGCATGGCCATCACGCCCGACGGCATGGCACCGGTCGCCACTCCCGTTCATCTCAAGGTCCGCACATGAGCAGCATCCAGCGCGTCATCCAGGTCGCCGCCATCGGCACCGTCCTGGCCTTGGCCAGCACCGCCGTCATGGCCAAGGGCAGCGGCACGCCGCAAACGCATCATTGCAAGCTCGCCGACGGCAGCACCGATGCCGGCAAGACGCACAAGCAGTGCACCGCGGCCAAGGGCACCTGGGCCAAGGATGCGGCGGCTCCCGCAGCTCCTGCAAAGCCGGCCGCACCGGCCGTTCCCGCAGCACCCGCAGCACCCGTCAAGAACTGAGCGATACCGGCCACGGGCCCTGGCCGAACGCTTGGGCCCGTGGCCGCTTTCCTGCGAAAACCCGCGCGCGTGGCAACTGGCCGATTGCGCCGGGAATCCGGTGACATCCCGTCGTTGCGGGATCGAATGCCAAGCCAAGCCCGTCAGGCAAACGCCGCCAGCCAGGACACCGGGTCGAGCCGGCAATGCGCGTCGATGCGGCCTGGCAGGTCGAACACGCGCGGATGCCGGCGGAAATCGAACACGCGGTACAGGTGATAGCGCGGCGCATCGCGGTCCGAGCGTGCCAGTTCGTTGCGGCTGACGTAGAACCGGGTCAGCTGGCCGAACGCGGTGGTCTTCACCTCGATCAATTTCTCGCGCCCGTCCGGCTCGAAGGACAGCACGTCGAACCCCAGCCCGTCGCCACGCGTCGCCGCCGCGTGCTCCACCTTGTCGGCCAGCGTATTGCAGCCCAGCCCGTGCAGGCGGCGGGTTTCCAGTTCGACGACGAACTTCTCCCCGGCGCTGCCCAGCGAGCGGTTGCGCGCTTCCAGCGCGAGGTAGTTGCGGTGGGCGGCGGCAAAGTCCGGCAGATAGGCAGGAGCGGTTTCGCGCACATGCAGCGCCGGCGCCGGCGTCCACACCGCTGCCGGATCGGCCACCGCCGTTTCCACTGCGGGCCGCAGCACCGCCGCTTCGGCCGCGGCCTGCACGGCAGCATCGGCGCCGGCCTGTTCGGCCACCACCTCGGCCAGCAGCGCCTGTGCGTTGCCGCGCGGCTTGTAGCCCTCGATGCACGGATACCCCAGCCGCAGCATCACCGCACTGATGTTGCAGTGCTTGAACTCCAGCGCCGGGCGGCCGCGTCCGTCGAGTCGCGGCAACAGCGCGCGCGCATGCGCGGTCTTGCTGTAGCGCTGCCCGTTCAATTCCAGCGTCAGCATCCGCAGGTAGTCGGCCACGCAGGCCTCCACCTCTTCGCGTGACCAATCCTCGCCGCGTGCCATCTGCCCAGTCCCCGTCCAATCGGGGACCAAGTTAGCGGCTTCGCTCCGCGCGGTCAGCCTTGCGGCTGGCCCGGCACGTGTTTCAGCGGCTGGACAGCTCGATCGTGCAGCTCGCGGTGCCGTCGCCGTTGTCGTGCAGTTGCCTGACGTCGGCAACGCCGGCGGCGCGGGCGACGTCGATTTTGCCGGCGGCGCAATCGAAGGTGACCGGGCCGGCCAGCTTCAGCGGGGCGAAACGCCACGGGGTCGGTTCGAGATCCTTCGCAGTCAGCGTACCTTTGGCGCGCAGCCAGTCGGCAAGGATTTCGCGGGTGCCGTCCGGCGCGGCCAGCACCACGCTCTTGCCGTCCAGCCCGGGGAAATTGCCGCCGCCGTTGGCGCGGTAATTGTTGGTGGCCACGATGAAGGGCTGCTTCGGGTCCACCGGCTTGCCGTTGAAGGTGAGCGAGACGATGCGCGCGCCGGCCGGCTTGGCCAGGTCGATCACGTACTTCAGCCCGCCCTGGATCTGGTCGACGTTGTAGCCCACGTAACGCGTGTTGATCAGCGCCTGTTCGCCGGGCTTGCGCGGGTCCAGCGTGTTGTAGCGCTCGGCCGATTTCTCCAGCCAGGCCTTCACGCCGGCGCCGTCGGTTTTCACCGCGGCCAGCGTGTTGGGATAGAAGTACAGGTCGGCGGCGCTGCGCAGGGTGAGCGCGCCGGCCGGCACGTCGGTGTAGTCGTCCGGGCCGCCGAAGCCGGTGCGGAACGGTGCGGCCGCCGACAGCACCGGCACCTTGGCCAGCTCCGGG
>DMID01000199.1 GCA_003449195.1 Lysobacteraceae bacterium
TGGGGCAGGACCCGGCCATGTTGCGCGGCGCAAACCCGCCCGATGCGCTGCTGCGGCAGGCCCGCAGCCACTTCGATCCATCGCGGCTGCCGCGCACCGGCCATTTCGCTGCGGCGCACAACGGCTTGCCGGCGGACGCTGGCTAGAATCGCAGGATTGCCCCTCATCGATCTCCCACCATGACCAGCCGCATCGCGCTGGTGACCGGCGGCACCGGCGGCATCGGTACCGCGATCTGCAGGCGCCTGCTTGCCCAGGGTCACCGCGTCGCCACCAGCTATCGCAACGAAGAAAAGGCGCGCGTCTGGGAACAGGCCATGCGCGCGGCCGGCCACGACGTGGCCCTGTTCCCCGCCGACGTGTCCGACCCGGCACAGGCGGAAGCCCTGATCGCCGGCATCGAAAACGCGCTCGGGCCGGTGGACATCCTGATCAACAATGCCGGCATCACCCGCGACACGCCGTTCCACAAGATGGACGTGCAGCAATGGCGCGAGGTGATCGACACCAACCTGGGCTCGCTGTTCAACGTGACCCGGCCAGTGATCGAAGGCATGCGCGCCCGGCGCTGGGGCCGGATCGTGCAGATCGGCTCGATCAACGGCCAGAAAGGCCAGTACGGGCAGGCCAACTACGCCGCGGCCAAGGCCGGCATGCACGGGTTCACGCTGTCGCTGGCGCAGGAAAACGCGCGCTACGGCATCACCGTCAACACCGTCTCGCCCGGCTACACGGCCACCGACATGGTGATGGCCGTGCCCGAGGACGTGCGCGGGAAGATCGCCGCGCAGATCCCGGTCGGCCGCTTCGGCACCCCGGAGGAGATCGCCTACGCGGTGACCTTCTTCCTGCCCGACGAGGCCGGCTGGATCACCGGCGCCAACCTGTCGGCCAACGGCGGCCACTACATGGGCTGAAGCCCCGCGCCTGCGCCATGGCCACTGCGCCTTTCCGCGCGGCACCGACATCCGACCTTCGGCCAGTTGTCCACTCTGCCGCCCAGCGCCATGCTGCACGGCATCACACCGGGAGACCGGCTCATGGCATCGACCACCCGCATCATCAAGAAGTACCCGAACCGGCGTCTGTACGACACCGAGATCTCCAGCTACATCACCATTGAGGACGTGCGCCAGCTGATCGTGGACGGCGAGGAGTTCGAGGTCCGCGACGCCAAGACCGGCGAGGACCTGACCCGCACAGTGCTGCTGCAGATCATCGCCGACCGCGAACAGGACGGCGAACCGATGCTGTCCACCCAGATGCTCAGCCAGATGATCCGCTTCTACGGCGATTCGCTGCAGGGCTTCATGGGCAACTATCTGGAACGCAGCCTGCAGGTGTTCATGGACCAGCAGCAGCAGTTCCGCCAGCAGATGGGCAACCTGCTCGGGCAGACGCCGTGGGCGATGATGAACCAGCTGACCGAACGCAACCTCGAGCTGTGGCAGGAGTTCCAGCGCAACCTCGGCGCCGGTTTCGGCCGCCCGCTGACCCCGTCGCAACGCCCCCCGCAAGCACCGCCGCGCCCGGCCCATGCCGAAGAAACGCCGCGCAAGGATGCCCCCAGGGCACGCCGCCGCTGAGCGGCAAAGGCTTTATCGCATGACCACCCCACGCATTGCCGTCGTCACCGGCGGTCTCGGCGGCCTCGGCCGCGCCATCTGCCATGCACTGCTCGCCGCCGGCCATCGACCGATCGCCGCCGATCGCGCCGCCGCGACCAGCGGCATCGAGGACGGCGTCATCGCCGAAGTGCTCGACGTGTCCGATTTCGCGGCCTGCCAGGCCTTTGCCCGCAGGATCGAAGCCGAACACGGCGCCATCGACATCCTCGTCAACAACGCTGGCATCACCCGCGACGCCACGCTGCGCAAGATGGCGCCGGAGCAATGGCAGGCGGTGATCGACGTCAATCTGGGCAGCGCCTACAACCTGTGCCATGCGGCGGTCGAGGGGATGATCGCGCGCGGCCACGGCCGCATCGTCAACATCAGCTCGGTCAGCGGCCAGACCGGCAACTACGGCCAGACCAACTACGCGGCGGCCAAGGCCGGCCTGCACGGGTTCACGATGTCGCTGGCGCGCGAAACCGCCGGCCGCGGCATTACCGTCAACAGCGTGTCGCCCGGTTACATCGCCACGCCGATGACGGCCGCGATGCCCGAACACGTGCGCGAGAAGATCGTCGCCACGATCCCGGCCGGGCGCATGGGCGCGCCGGAGGACATCGCCCGCGCGGTGGCCTTCCTCGCCGCCGACGAAGCCGGCTACATCACCGGTGCCAATTTGCCGGTCAACGGCGGCATGTTCATGGCGTTCTGACCTTGCCGGCCGCCGCCGGGACCGCCGCGTTCAGTTCGCGGCCGTCGCCGATCCGCCGGCCGTCTCGCAGAAACGCTGGCGGTATTCCAGCGCCTTGGGCATCAGCGCCTGCAGGCTCTCGATGCGCCGGCCCGGGTCGGGATGGGTCGAGGTGAATTCGGGCGCGCGCTGGCCGCCACCGGCCTGTTCCATGCGTTGCCACAGCGGGATGGCCTGCTCGGGGTCGTAGCAGGCGGCCGCAGCCAGCAACAGGCCCACTTCGTCGGCCTGGGTCTCGTGCTGGCGCGCATAAGGCAGCAAGGCGCCGTAGCCCATCGCCGACATCAGCATCTGCTGCTGTTGCGCGTCCATGCCGCTGAAGCTGGCGCCGTTCTGGATGATCTGGCTGGCATGCTGCTGGGCCATGCGCTGGGCGCCGTGGCGCATCAGGGCGTGAGCGATTTCGTGGCCCATCACCACCGCCATCGCATCGGCGTTCTGCGCCACCGGCACCAGCCCGGTGTAGACGGCCATCTTGCCGCCGGGCAGGCAGAATGCATTGGCCTGGTCGGACTGGATGACCTTGACGTCCCAGTCGAAGCCGCGCGCGTAATGCTGCGGCTGCATGTGATGCTCCTCGGCCAGCGCGGTTTCCACCGCGTCGGTCTTGGCGATCAGGCGCTGGGCGATCCGACGGATCTGCCGGGACACGTCGGCATCGGCCGGCAAGGCATGTTCCTGCGAGAGGATCTCGTTGTAGGCCTGCAGGCCAAGCGCCTTTTCCTGGGTGATGTCCAGACTGTTGTCGATCATCACCTTCTGGCCCGTGTACGGGTCCTCGCTGCGATTGGTCAGCCAGTAATACCCGGCGTAGACAAGGAAGCCGACGAACACGATCCAGCGCATGCCGCTGCCGGGCCGGAACCCGCGACGTCCACTCCCTTGCCGCTCTCCGACAGGATCGTTGTTGCTCATCCGTGCACGCCCCCCCGCCTGGTTTCGGCCGGCATCATAGCCGTCCCTCGTCGGCACCGCGTCACAGACCGCGCACCAGGCGGAAACCGACGCGGCCGCTAGTCATGTCGCCCTCCTGCGACATGCGCCACGCCGAGCGGGCCTGTTGCGGCGCGCTCGACCATGCGCCCCCGCGCACC
>DMID01000045.1 GCA_003449195.1 Lysobacteraceae bacterium
GCGCGCAGCGTGCGCACGTCGTTGCAGCGGGTGAACTGCTTCATGTCCACGTGCTGGCGCTGGTACAGCACGCGCGCGTGCTCGGCCACCATCAAGGGCGCGTCGGGCAACAGCAGGCGGTACGGCACTGCGTCGTTGAGCTGCACGGCGGCCTTGTCGGCCAGCGGATGGTCCGGCGGCATCGCCAGCCCCAGCGGCACTTCGGAGAAGGCCAGCACGTCCAGCTCGGCCCCGCCGACCGGGTCGAGCAGCAGGCCGAAATCCACCGCCGCCGAGGCCACCAGCCGGCGCACCTCCTGGTTGCCGGCGGTGGACAGGCTGAACGTGATGCCCGGGTACTCGCGCAGCAGCTCGGCCACGGCGGCAGTCACCGCGCCCTCGCTGAGCGCGTCGATCATCGCGATCTCGACATGGCCGCGGCGCAGGCCCTTGAGCTCGTCGAAGCGCTCCAGCGTGCGCATGAAGTTTTTTTCCCACTGCTTCACGTCCACCAGCAGCAGCTCGCCGGCGGCGGTCAGGCGCAAGCGGCCGGGCAGGCGTTCGAACAGCTGCGCGCCCAGTTCCTCTTCGGCGCGCAGGATCTGCCGGTCGATGGCCGAAGCCGATACGTGCAGCACGTCCGAGGCCTTGCGGATGCTGCCCTGACGGGCGACTTCGATGAAATAACGGGTGAAGCGGGAGAAGGTGAACATCGGCGGATCTGGCTGGCGTTGCATTTTGTGCAACGCATTGGCGGAAAAACGATGCTGGATCATCACACGGCGCGCTCCTACGGTGAAGCCATGCGGCTTGTCGCCGCCCCGCCCGCACGAGACCCGTCGATGGATGCCGCCGTTCCCGTCATGCCGCTGGATTGCAGCTTTGCCGAGGCCGACTGGCATCTGCTCGCGCAGGCCTGGCATGCGGTGGCGCTGTCAACGGAGGTCGACGCGGCGCCGTTCAAGGCCCCCCTGCTGGACGAGCCGCTGGTGCTGTACCGCATCGGCGGCGAGCTGGTTGCCGCGCGCGATGTCTGCCCGCACCGCGGCGTGCCGCTGAGCAAGGGCTGGGCCGATGGCGAAGGCGTGGTGTGCCCCTACCACGGCCTGCGCTTCGGCGAGGGTGGGCGCTGCAACCGCATCCCCGCCAGCCCCAATCTGCCGATCCCGGCTAGGATGCGCCTGCGCACCTATGCGGTGGCCGAGCGTTACGGGCTGGTGTGGGTGTGCCTGGCGCGCGCGCCGCTGCAGGCGGGCGAACGCCCGGACATCCCGCCGATGCCGCACTGGGACGACGCCGGCTTCCAGCAGATCAACTGTCCCCCGTTCGACATCGCCGGTTCGGCCGCGCGGCAGATGGAGGGTTTCCTCGACGTGGCCCACTTCGCCTGGGTGCACACCGAAACCTTCGCCAGCGCCGACATGGACGAGGTGCCGCCCTACGTCACCACGCCCACGCCCACCGGTTTCATTGCCGATTACCTCAGCGACATCCCCAACTATCCCAAGGGTTTCGTGCCGGACGCGCCGCCGCCGCCGGGCTTTTTGTGGCTGCGGCACTTCGAGGCGCACCTGCCTTTCACCGCCACGCTGACCATCCACTTCCCCACGCCCGGCGAGAAGCTGGTGATCATGAACATGGCCTCGCCGGTATCGGCGCACCGCACGCGGCTGTTCGTGCCGATCGCGCGCAACTTCAACGTCACCGGCCCGGTGGAGGACGTGCACGCCTTCAACTTCAAGGTGTTTTCCGAAGACCGCGACATGGTGGAGACGCAGAAGCCCGAATACCTGCCGCTGGACCCGCTGCTGGAGGTGCACATCCCCGCCGACCGCAGCTCCATCGCCTACCGCCGCGGCCTGCGCGAGCGCGGCTACAGCGACGTTTTCCTGCGCTGAGGGCATGACGATGGCATTGCTGCAGGTACTCGTCACCGACATCGCCGAACAGGGCGAAGGCAACCGCGCGCTGACGCTTATCCCGCTGCTCGGCGAGCTGCCGCCGTTCGAGGCCGGTGCGCACGTGGACGTGCACCTGCCCGGCGGCGTGGTGCGCCAGTATTCGATCGCCAGTTCTCCCGCCGAAACCGGCCATTACCTGTTGTGCGTGAAGCTGGCGCCGGCTTCGCGCGGCGGTTCGCGCCACATCCACGCGCAATTCGTCGCCGGCCAGCGGTTGTGGATTTCCGAGCCGCGCAACCACTTCCCGCTGCAGGCCGACGGCCCGCACCTGCTGCTGGCCGCCGGCATCGGCATCACTCCGCTGCTGTCGATGGCGCAGGCGCTGGACGCGCGCGGCGAAGCCTTCGCCCTGCACCACTACGTG
Organism: Lysobacteraceae bacterium; assembly: GCA_003449195.1. Classification (GTDB taxonomy): domain Bacteria; phylum Pseudomonadota; class Gammaproteobacteria; order Xanthomonadales; family Xanthomonadaceae; genus Xanthomonas_B. Next base: position 2,305 of record DMID01000045.1, read on the forward strand.
CGCGACCGGACGCAGGCAGCGTTTGCCGGACGGTTGGCGCAGGGCTTCGTCCACGGCCGCGTGCAGGTGCACGCCGATGCCGAAGGCGAAAGCCCGCTGAGCCACGTGCCCGACGAGTTGGCGCAGCCGCGCGGCCATCTCTACCTGTGCGGGCCGGGGGGCGTCAGGGACCACTTTGCGGCATTGGCCGAAGGTGCCGGCTGGCCGGCGGGGAACATCCACAGCGAGCGCTTCGACCCGGTGGAGCTGGTGCGCGCGGACGATGCACCGTTCGAGGTGGAACTGGCCTCCAGCGGCGAGGTGATCGAAGTGCCGGCCGGCCGGAGCATCGCGCAGGCACTCACCGAAGCCGGTGTGCCGGTGGAAGTGTCGTGCGAACAAGGCATGTGCGGCGCCTGCGTCACCGGCGTGCTGGCCGGCGTGCCGGACCACCGCGACTGCGTGCTGGGCGCGGCCGAACACGCCGCCAACGACCGCATGACCCTGTGCTGCTCGCGCAGCAGGTCGCCGCGCCTGGTGCTCGCGCTGTGAGCGGCGCGGGCGCGATACTCGCCGACGATTTCCCGAACCTCACCACCGCATGACTTCCGTTTCCGCCACGCCCGCTCCTGCCCGCCGCAAGGTCATCCTCGAGGACGACATCGACGGCTTCACCCCCGCGCAGTTGATGCTGCTGCAGTCGCCCGAGGTCGAGGTGCTGGGCATCTCGGTGGTCAGCGGCAACATCTGGCGCGACGAGGCGCTGGCCCACACCTGCCGCCTGCTGGAACTGGCCGGCCGCCCCGACATCCCCGTGCTGCCCGGCCCGGTGTTCCCGCTGCTCAACTCCGAAACGGCCACCGAGCGCTGGGAAGGCCTGCACGGCAAGCTGCTGTGGAAGGGCGCGTGGACGAAGCAGTGGGTCGAGGGCGATACCGTGCAGAGTTCGCCGCGCTACCACGCCCACGACGTGGTGCCGGCGCTGCCGCTGGGCAATCCGAGCGTGGTAAAGCCCTCGGACGAGCACGCCGCGCAGTTCATGCTGCGCATGGTGCGGCAGTACCCGGGCGAGGTCAGCATCCTGGCCACCGGCCCGTTCACCAACCTGGCGCTGGCACAGTCGCTGGACCCGGCCTTCGCCACGCTGGCGAAGGAGCTGGTGTACATGGGCGGCAGCCTCAACCCGCGGCAGCGGCGCGACAGCGTGTCGGCGGCGCAGTTCGCGCGCGAATTTGCCAACTCGCCGCGGCGCGAGTTCAACATCCGCTGGGACCCGGAAGCCGCGCGCATCGTCCAGCGCGCACCGTGGCGCAAGGTCACCATGGTGCCGGTCGACCCGTCCACCGCCACCGAGCTCACCCCCGCATTGCTGGCGCGCATGGCCGCGGCCGAGACGGTGATCGGCCAGACGCTGCGCCGGCGCGAGCCGGGCTTCCCGATGTGGGACGAGCTGGCCTCGGCGGTATGGCTGCACCCGGCGCTGGTGACCGATGCGGCGGAGCTGTACGTGGACACCAATGTGGAGGGCGGTGCCGGTTACGGCGACACGCTGTCATGGGCGCCGGGCTACCAGCCGGGCCTAGGCGAGCAGCTCGAGCACGTGGTGCGCGAGGTGGACGTGGCCGCGTTCGAGGATCTGGTGGTCGAATGCCTGACCCGGCCGCAGCCGCCGGCCGTCGGCGCGCCGCTGCCACCGATTTGAGAGGGCCGAGATGGCGGCTTCGGCAGGTTCCGGCCAGCGTTCGCCGCCACCCCGGAGGGGCATTGACGCGGTCTGCCGCCGGCCGCGCTCCTCCGTCCGCACGGATGCGCGCGCGGCCATGATCGATTTC
>DMID01000084.1 GCA_003449195.1 Lysobacteraceae bacterium
CGGCAGCGGTAGCGGCCGAATCAGCAGCGGCCTGCGCGTCGGCAGCAGCGGCGTTGGCGTCGGCAGCGGCGTCGGCGGCCGGCTCACTCTTCGAGCACGCAGCCAGGGCAACACCCAGGGCCAGCGCGATCAGCAGCTTGTTGATGCTCATTTTGAAATCCTCGTCGTGTTTGTTTGGCAACGCGCTATTGCGCGCCGGGAACATGATGACGCGCTCATAACGGGTGTCAAGCGCATCCGCAGTCATTTTCGTGAATAGGCGTTAAAGGTCTTTCAAATCAATTCGATAGCAAGTGCCGTGGCTTCGCCTCCGCCAATGCAGAGCGAAGCGATGCCGCGCTTGCCGCCATGCTTGCGCAAAGCATTGAGCAGCGTGACCACCAGGCGGGCGCCGGATGCGCCGATCGGGTGGCCCAATGCACAGGCTCCGCCGTTGACGTTGATCCTGGCGTGGGGGATGCCCAGCTCCCGGATGGGCGCCATGGCGACGACGGCGAACGCTTCGTTGATCTCGAACAGGTCGACATCCGACACGCTCCAGCCGGCCTTGCCGAGCACGTTGCGGATGGCGCCGATCGGGGCCGTGGTGAACCATTCCGGTTCCTGCGAATGGGTGGCATGGGCGACGATCCGGGCCAGCGGCTGCAGGCTGCGGCGGTCGGCTTCGTCCGCGCTCAACAGCACGGTGGCGGCGGCGCCATCGGAAATGCTGGACGAGCTGGCGGCGGTGACGGTGCCGTCCTTGCGGAAGGCCGGGCGCAGGGTCGGGATCTTGTCGATGCTGGACTTGCCGGGCTGTTCGTCCGTCGCATGCTCGACCTCGCCCTTGCGGCTGCTCACCTTGACCGGGACGATCTCGTCGGCGAATGCGCCCGCGGCCTGTGCGGCCTGCGCGCGCTTGACCGATTCGATCGCGTAGGCGTCCTGATCCTCGCGGGTGAAGCCGTACTTGGCGGCGGTGGCTTCGGCGAACACGCCCATGGCCTGCCCGTCGTAGGCATTGGTGAGGCCGTCGAAGGCCATGTGGTCCACCGCCTGGAAATTGCCGTAACGGTTGCCCGTGCGCGAGTTGGGGATCATGTGCGGGGCATTGGTCATCGATTCCATGCCGCCGGCCACGACGATCGAGGCCGAACCGGCCTTGATCAGGTCATGGGCCAGCATGATGGCCTTCATGCCCGAACCGCAGACCTTGTTGATGGTGGTGGCACCGGCCGAGAACGGGATGCCGGCCGCCACGGCCGCCTGTCGTGCCGGCGCCTGGCCGAGGTTGGCCGGCAGCACGCAACCCATGATCACCTCCGACACGTCGTCGGCCGGGACACCCGCCTGGGCAAGCGCGGCGGCGATGGCCGTGGCGCCCAGCGCCGGGGTGGGCACACCGGTGAACTGGCCGAGGAAAGAGCCGATGGCGGTGCGCTTGGCACCGGCGATGACGATGTCCGACATGGGGGTTCCCGTTGCTGTGCTGAGTCCACGGATTATCGGCGTGGGCCGGCGGGCACGCCACCGGCCCTTGGTCCAATGGCATCGCGACGGGCAATGACCCCGCAGCCCGCGTTTTGCGGTATATCCGCAACGGGGAGCCGGCTGTGTGTCGGGCCATGTCGATCAGGGGTCAATTCATGCATTCGTGTGCCGAAGTGTGTCGTGGCTGGTTCGAACCGTGCTTTCGCCCCGGCCTGCTGGCCGTGGCCCTCGCGTTGGTGCTGTCCGCTTGTGGTGGCGGTGGTGGGACGAAGTCGAATCCGCCGGCCGCGACGACCGCCAATCCGGGCGGTTTCACCCCCACGGTGGCCGTCGATGCCGGCCTGACCTCGGTCAATCCGCCTTCCGTGCCGGCACAGGCGGCGGCCGCCACGCTGCCGCAGTACAGCCAGCACCTGCAATTGACCAATGCCGCCGGTGCCATCGGCGCCGGGCTGCTCGGGCAGGGCGTGACGATCGGCGTGCTCGACACCGGCGTGAACCGCGGCAATCCGGCCCTGGCCGGGCGGGTGCTGGCGAACTACGTGAACGTGGGCGCCAGCGGCAGCGACCTGAGCGTGGACGATGCCGTCGGCCACGGCACCGTGGTGGCCGAGATGGCGGCGGGCTCGGCCGTGGGCAACTGGGGCGGCGGCGTGGCGCAGCAGGCCTCGATCGTGTCTTCGCGCTTCATCGGCGACACGCCGCCCACCGATGATGGTTCCGGCGAAGGCAACGAAATCACCGCCGGCCAGGGCTATGGCGACTACTTCCGGCAACTCGACGCGCAGCTGGCCAATGCCGGCGCGAAGATCATCAACAACTCCTGGGGCGGCCTGTACTGGAACGATCCGGCACTGACCACCGAGCTGGCAACGGCGTGGAAGGATTTCGTGGCCGGCCGTGGCGGCATCGTCGTGTTTGCCGCCGGCAATGCGGGCGACGATGCCGTCTTGCGCCTGAATCCCTCGGACAACGCCGCGTTGCCGAGCCTTGCCCACGACAGCGTGCTGGAAAAAGGCTGGCTGACCGTGGTGGCGCTCGACCCGGCCAATCCGAGCCAGCTCACCGCGTATTCGCAGCAGTGCGGCATCGCGATGAACTACTGCCTGGCCGCGCCGGGCGACGTGATCTTCATCGACCCCAAGGCCAAGAGCACGGACAGCAGCTACAGCCTGTGGCAGGGCGGCGGCACTTCGTTCGCCGCGCCGCAGGTATCGGGCGCGGCGGCCGTGGTGTGGTCGGCCTTTCCGTATTTCGACAACGATCTGGTGCGGCAGACGATCCTCGGCGCGGCCAAGGACCTGGGCGATCCCGGCGTGGACGCCGTGTACGGCTGGGGCCTGCTCGACGTCAGCAAGGCGGCCAAGGGGCCGAGCAACTTCGCCTGGGGCAACGTCAGCGTGTCGTTCAGCGGTACATCGACCTGGCGCAATGCCATCGTCGGTGCTGGCGGCCTGACCAAGGCCGGCAGCGGCACGCTGATCCTGACCGAAACCTCGTCCTACACCGGCGATACCCGCGTGCAGGCGGGTGGCCTGTACCTTCAGGGCGGCAATGCCGCATCGGACCTGTACGTGTCCAACGGGGCCACGGTGTGGTCCGGTGGCGCATCGAAGGCGGTCTACAACCACGGCGCCTATCTGGCCACGGCGTCGGGCAAGGCCGCCGCCGCATCGTTTACCCAATATGCCGACGGCAATCTCGGCGTGTGGCTGGGCAACCCGTTCACGGTGAACGGCACCGCCACGCTGGCCGGGCAGCTCAGCGTGCTGGGCGTGAAAGGCGGCTACACCACCACGGCGAAGGAAACCCTGCTCACCGCACAGGCGGTGAACGGCACGTTTGCCAGCCTGAAATCGGCGCCCAACGTGTTTCTCGATGCATCGCTGGGCTACGACGCCGGCAGCGTGTACCTGAACCTCAATCGCATCGACGTCAGCAAGGCGGTCGCATCGCTGGGGCTGGGTTCGGGCATCGTCACCGGGTCGGCGGCGCGGCTGGAATTGGCCATGCAGGCCATCGACGGCCAGTTGGCCAGTGGGGGCGCCGGCATCGGTAACGGGTTCATCGACGGCGCCGGCGCGTTGCAGCAGCTTGCCGGTGCCGCGCAGGCCGAACGCGCCTTGCGCAGCCTGTCCGGCGAGCTGCATGCGCAGGCCGATGCGGCCACTTTCGACAGCATCGCCGCCAACGCGCGCACCCTGTCGTCGCGGTTTGCCGGTCTGGCCGGGCAACCGATCGGTTTCGGCTCGTGGTACCGGCAGGGCGACGTGCCGGGGCAGAGCGATGGCGGCCAGACCCGGTCCGAGGGCTGGATGATGGGTTCTGACACGCGCCTGAGCAGCGGCGTGATGGGCATGGCGTTCGGGCAGACCCGTACCGACAGCCGTTTCGATGGGCGCGATCGCGGCCACGACCGCCAGACCGAGGCGCGGATGTATGCCGGCGTGCTGACGGACAAGGCTTACGTGCTGGCACAGGTCGGCGCGGGCCGGGTCGAGCGGCAAGTGCAGCGCCAGTTGCTGCTCGGCGACCGGTACGCAAGCACCGGCAGCGCTTACGCCAGCCGTTACGCCTCGTTTGGCGGCCAGGCCGGTTACCGGTTCGGCCTTGCCGGTGCCGGGCTGACGCCTTATGTCGGTGCCGACTACGTGCGCCTGGACCGCGACGGGTTTGCCGAAGCCGGGGCCGACGGTTTCGGCCTGAGCACCCGCGGCAGCCGTGCCGAGCTGATGCAGTCGATGGCGGGCCTGCGTGCCGAACGCAGCTGGAGCCTGGGCGCGCACCGGATCGCGATGCGCGGTTTTGCCGAATGGCGCGACACGCTTGCCGCAGATGGCCTATCCCTGCACGCGCGCTACACCGGTGCGGATGCCTGGGCCGCTTTGCCGGAGGCGCCACTGGCCGGTTCGGGCGGCGTGTTATTAGGCCTGCATTTGGATGCAGATGGCGGGCCGAATGCGAGCTGGAGCCTAGGCTTGGACCAGCGGCCGGGTGTCCGCGGCCCGTTGCGGAGCTGGACGGCGCGTTTCGCGCTCGGGTTCTGAGCCGGTCCCCAAAGCGCGGAAGTCACGGCCGAGAGATCCCGTCGTGCCCTCCGCGTGTCCGATGCGGCACCGTCAGTCCGCGTGGTGGATCAACGGGCGGTCGTACATCGGCTGGACCTTGCCGTTGTCGTGCGGATAGCGCTCGTGCAGCGCCTGCATTCCGTCGTGCGACAGCGCGACGTGCTCGGCCAGCACGTACCACTCGATGTTTTCTGTGAGCGGCGGCGTGGTCAGCGAGCCGATGTAGCAGCGGTGGCTCCTGTCGTCGGGCAGCAGGCCGGCGACGTCGATATCCGACGGTTTGAGGTCCGCATGGCGCAACTACGCCAGCACCGGCTCGATGGCGGGCTTGGCCTGGCCTTCCTCGAACATCACCCCGATCACCACCAGCCGGCCGTCCTGCGCGCGGAACACGAAGTGCCCTTCCAACGGATAGGACTTGCCGTCGATGGTGTGTTCGCTGGGCGAATGGAAGTGGAACTGGGCCAGCCGGAAGTGGCGGCCGCGGATCAAGGCTTCGGCGGCGCCGGTGTCGACCTGGATGGCGTGGCCGGTATCGGCCACCTTGCCCGGCGCGCGCTTGCTCGAAAGCATGATCGCGGCGGACTCCTCGTTGTCGGCTTCGACGGCGCTCGCGGTGACGATGTCGACCGGGGACTGTGCGTGGTCCAGCACGCCGTGCCAGCGATCCTGATGATCGTAATCGAGGTGGTCCTGGTCACCGGCCAGCGCGATGCCCGGCAACATGGCCAAGGCGAGGACGGGGGCGAGCAGCGTGCGGGAGATGAAGCGGGTGGTACCGGACTGCATTGCACTTTTCCTTGCAGGAGTGAAAAAAAACTCCGGCTGTCTCGGGCTGGCGCAGTGCAGGGAACGGTCCGGGCGGTGCCGGAAGGGGGCGGTGCAGGGTGTCAGGGAACCATCGTCATTGCGATGGCGCGCGGCAACCGGGGATCGGGTCAGCGTTCGCCGCGCGGTTTGCCTGCGAAGCGCGGCGTGTGGCGGCCGAGCGGCATTTTCATGCGGGCGATCGCGTCGATGCGGTCTTCGGCCAGCCGATCCGCAGCGTACTGCGGCGCCATGCCGTCGCGTTCGGACAGGTCGTAGACGCGGTTCAGCGTGTGGTAGATGTTGCGCATCATGCGCATGGCGCGTTCGCGGCTGTAGCCGTCCAGTTCGAGTGCCGCGTTCATCACGCCGCCGGCATTCACCGCGTAATCCGGTGCGTACAGGATGCCCATGCGCTGCAGTTCGTCGCCGATCGCATGGCTGGCCAGCTGGTTGTTGGCCGGTCCGCAGATCATTTTGGCCTTCAGCCGCGGCAGCACGTCGGCGGTGATCACGCCTTCGGCCGCGCATGGCGCCAGCACGTCAACCGGCAATTCATAGATCTGCTCGGGTTTGACCGCTTCGGCACCGAACAGGGTCACCGCCTGCTCCACCTTGGCGGGGTCCAGGTCGCTGACATGCAGCTTGGCCCCGCGCTCCTTCAGCAGCTTGAGCAGCTCCATGCCGATGTGGCCCAGTCCCTGCACGGCGATGCTGACCTTGCCCACTTCCTCGTGCCCCAGCTTGCGGTTGATCGTGGCCATCAAGGCCTGCAGCGTGCCGTAGGCGGTGAACGGGCCGGCATCGCCGGAACCGCCGTGGCAAGGCAGCACGCCGGTGACGCTGGCGGTTTCCAGGTACACCTGTTCCATGTCGTCGACATGGGTGCCCACGTCTTCGGCAGCGATGTAGCGCCCGCCGAGGGTTTCGACGAAGCGTCCGAACGCGCGGAACAGCACTTCCGATTTTTCCGTGTTCGGGTCGCCGAGGATCACCGCCTTGCCGCCGCCGACGTTCAGGCCGGCAAGCGCGTTCTTGTAGGTCATCGTCCGGCTCAGGCGCAGCACGTCGTTGAGTGCTTCGGCCTCGCTGGCATAGGCGCGCATGCGCACGCCGCCCAGCGCGGGGCCGAGCACGGTGCTGTGCAGGGCGATGATCGCGCGCAGGCCGCTGTCGCGGTGATGACAGAAGACGACCTGCTCGTGGCCGGAGGTATCGAGGATTTCGAACATGGCGGAGTCCATCATCATCATGCGGAGCCGCATGACGGGGCGGCGGCCATCCGGAGGGCTGGCCCGTGAAGACAAAGACGCCGCGAACCCGTGAGGACTGGCGGCGTCTGGCAGAACGTCATTTTAAACCAAACCCGCCTTGCGGGTCGGAAGCCCCCTGTCCGGCGATTCCGGGCAGGGGGTACGGGCCTCAGGCGGCGTCCGGCTTTTCCTTGTCGGCGGCTGCGGGCACCGGCGTGACGGCGGCCTGCACGACGACGGAAGCGGCCGCCGCTTCTTCGGACGTGGTCGAAGAAGCGGCCGTGGTCGAGGCCTCCTGGACGGAGTCGAACAGCCCAGGCAGTACCGGTGTTCCGGCCGTCGTGACGTGTTCGTGCACGGCTTCGACCGCGGCAGCCGGCGATGCGGCGCCGGCCGTCTCGGTCACTTCCGCGATGGCGGGTTCGCTGGCAGCGACGGCCATCTCGACCGGAGTCGTCTCGGCCGCGACGGGCAGGGCTTCGGCCTTTGTTGCGACCTCGGACGATTCGACCGTGGCCGATTCGGCGGCAGCCGGTGCCGCCACGGACACGACAGCCTCCGCGACGTGAGCCGGAAGCTCGGCCGACACGGCGGCGGGGGCCGGCTTGGCCGCCTCCGTCACGGCGGGCGGGACGACGGCGGGGGGCGCCGGGGTCTCGACGTCGTCGAAGTCGAACTCGGGCCGCCGCGGGTTGATAGGCGTGCCGGCTCCGGCTCCGGGCATCGAGGCATCTTCTGCCTCGTCCGTACCGGTGTCGTCGAGGCCATCGTCGGCATCGAGCGCACCGGCCTGCTGTCCGGCCTCGTCGTTGTTGCGACGGCGACGACGACCGCCGCGGCGACCGCGGCGACGGCGCGAACCGTTGCCTTCGCCATTGGCAGCCGCATCCTCGCCGTTGCCGATGGCCGGGGAGGCATCTTCGACGATGGCCGTGTCTTCGGCCGTGACAAGAGCTTCACCGGCGGGGGGCGCCGTTTCGAACGCGGGCTTGGCCAGTGCTTCGGTGGTGGCTGTCACGGCAGAGACTGCCGCGACGGCCACGACCGGTTTCACGGTCTCGTTGACGTCCTGCTCGGGCGCTTGCACGCGCTGCGGCTTGGCGACGGTTTCGGCCGCCACCGCCTGCTGCGGCTTGGGCGCGGGCTTGGGGGCCTGGTTGCCATTGGCCGGTGCGGGCTGCTGTTGCGGCTTGCTGTTCTGCTTGTTCTGCTGGCCTTGGGGATTGCCGGCCGCGTTGCCGTTGCGGTTGCCGCCGTTCTGCGGCTGCGGCTCGTTGCGCGGTTTCTGGTTGCCCTGCTGTTGCGGCTTCTGCTGCGAGGCCCCGGCATTGTTGCTGCGGGTTTCGTCGCGCTTGGGCTGGCGTTGCTGCTGGCCGGCGTTGCCGCCGCGATCGCGGTCACGT
>DMID01000233.1 GCA_003449195.1 Lysobacteraceae bacterium
CCAGCCCGACCGCCTGCAACGCACGCAACGCGCGCGCGCCGCGCTCGGCCACCGGCACCTGCGCGTAGGACAGCGGCATCGCCACGTTCTCCGAAGCGCTCATGCGCGGCAGCAGATTGAAGCCCTGGAACACGAAGCCGATCTTGTCCCGGCGCAACACGGCCAGTTGCTCGGCATCGAGGGTGGACACATCCACGCCGTCGCACAGGTAAGTGCCGACCGTGGGCGTGTCGAGACAGCCGATCAGGTTCATCAGCGTGGACTTGCCCGAGCCGGACGGCCCCATGATGGCGACGAAATCACCGTGACCGATCTCCATGTCCACGCCTTGCAAGGCCGTCACTTCGGCCTCGCTGCCCGGCGAATACACCTTGCCCAGCCCGCTCGTGCGGATCACCGCCGATGCTTGCGTGCCCGCCGCACTCATTTGGTCGCCTTTTCGCCGGTCACCAGCAGGTCGCCGTCCTTGAGGCCACCGCCGGAAACTTCGGTGTTGCTGCCGTCGCTGGCGCCCAGCCGCACCATCACCGGCTGCGGTTTGCCGTCGGCCAGCCGGTACACGGTCACGCGCTTGGCGTTGACCAGCGCCGCCAGCACCGCATCCCATTGCCCGCGCTGCGCATCGTCGAGCGTGGCACGGAAGTCGGCAAAATCCTGCTTCATGCGCTCGGCCATGCGCTGCTTGATCTGCGCCTGGAGATCGGCCTGATTGCCGCCGGCGCGGGCACCGCCGCCCATCATCCCCGGCGCAGGCGGCATGCCGCCCCCGTTCTGGCCACCGGTGGAACGCCGCGCCTGCTGGCGCTGTTCGACGGCAGCGATGGCCGCATCGAATGCCGCCTGCTGGGCGGCCGACAGCGTGATCCCGCGCACCTCGTGACGCAGGTCGTCGGCCAGCCCGCCGCCACGCGGGCCATTGCCCTGTGCCGGCCGGTTGCCGTTGCCCTGCGTCATCGGGTTGACTGCGGACGTGCCGGCATCGCTGGGCTTGTAGCGCAAGGCGGCGGTGGACACTTTCAACACGTCGCTGCGCTTGCTGACCTCGATCTCGGCATTCACGGTCAGGCCTGGCAGCAAGGTGCCGTCGCTGTTGTCCACGGTGACGATGACCGGATAGGTGACCACGTTGTTCGTCGTCGTGGCCGACAGGCGCACCTGCTCCACCGTGCCCTTGAACTGGCGGTCGGGGAAAGCGTCGGCGGTGAAGGACACCGCCTGCCCGACCTTGACCTGGCCGATGTCCGACTCGTCCACCGCCAGCTCGATCTTCATCTTCGACAGATCCTCGGCAATGGTGAACAGCTCCGGCGCGGAGAAGTTGGCCGCCACCGTCTGCCCCGGCTCGATGCTGCGCGTGAGCACCACGCCGTCCACCGGCGAGCGGATCACGGTGCGGTCCAGATTGAGCCGCGTGGTCTGGGTGGACGCGGTCTGCTGGGCAATCTGCTGTTGCGCGGAATTCACCGAGGCGTGCGCCTGGTCCAGCGCGGCCTTGGCCAGATCGACATCGCTCTGCGCCACCAGCTTGTTAGTGCCCAGCTCGGCCTTGCGGGTGTAATCCAGCTGCGCATTGCGCAGCGTGGCTTGCGCATTGGCCAGCGTGGCGCGGGCGGCATTGATCTGCGCCGTGCCCTGCTCGATCTGCGCCTGATAGGTGGACGGGTCGATGCGGGCGACGATCTGGCCCTTGCTCACCTTGTCGTTGTAGTCCACCAGCACGTCGGTGACCTGGCCGGAAATCTGGCTGCCGACGGTGACCGTGGAGATGGCGCTGAGCGTGCCGGTGGAGGAAATCGCCACGCGGATGTCGCCGCGCTCGACCGTCGCGGTACGCCAGGCGCCGTCGTCGGCGGCAGCCTGGCGATGCTTCCACCAGACCGCCCCGCCGGCCAGCACGCCGAGCACGAGGACGCCCGCAACGACGGGGACAAGAGGAAAACGGCGGGATGCGGGGCTGCGGCTCGACGGATTCATGCGGGGGCGGGCATCTGGAAGGACAGTCCTCCTTGCAAACGCGCCGCACCGACATGCGTTGACAGCGCCAGCGGAAATCGGCGGCAAGCGCCTCAGACGAAGTGGATCGTCGCGGCGGTACCGTGGCCGGGCTCGCTGCGCAGCTCCACTTTCCAGCCCAGCCGCGCACACAGCCGCGCCACGATCGACAAGCCCAGGCCACTGCCCTGCAGACGCTCGGGTTCGGCCCGGAAGAAGGGCTCGAAGGCACGCTTGAGCGCTTCCTCGTTCATGCCGATGCCGGTATCCAGGATGGTCACCGAATCGGCGCCCACCACCGCCTCGATCTGCCCGCGATGGGTGTAGCGGCAGGCATTGCGCAACAGGTTGCCGACCACCACGTGCAGCACGCGCGGCGGCGCATGCAGGGTCGGCCTGGCGTCGTAACGGGCCGACAGGCCCACCGGTTTTTCGGCCAGCAGCACCTCGGCCTGCTCCAGCTCGTAGGCCACGATGTCGGCCACGTCGACGTCCTCGCTCTGCGGCATCACCGCTTCGGCCCGGGCGAGGATCAGGAAGGCCTCGGTCACCGCTTCCATGTCGCGCCCGGCGCGCTGGATGCGGCGCAGGCTGCGCTCCAGCTTGGGCGACAGCGCCGGCTCGGCCAGCGCAATGTCGCTGGCCACGCGGATCACGGTCAACGGCGTGCGCAGCTCGTGGCTGGCATCGCGGGTGAAATTGCGCTCGCGCGCCACGTGCTCGCCGGTACGCTGGGCAAGCGCATGCAGCGCCAGCGCCAATTGGCGGGCATCGCCCTGCATGTCGGCCGGCAGTTGCTGGGGCGACAGCACGCTGCTTTCGGGCCGACGCGGATCCCACTGCTGCACCTGCCGCGCCAGCCAGGTGACCGGCGATACCAGTCGCTTGGACGTGCGGTAAGTGACGAAGATCACCGCATACATCGCCAGCAGCAGGCTCAGCATCGGCACGATGCCGAACCACAGCCACAGCGTGAGCGCCTGCGAACGCAGGAAGACCAGATACAGGCGGCCTTCTTCGCGCTGGTCGACCAGCACCAGTTGGTCGTCGTCCTTCAGGTCGTGAAAGCCCGGCGTCAGCCCGCGCAGGCTTTCCGGCAGGCCCAGCGGCGAATACCCCGTCGGCAGCAGATAACCGCGGATGGTGTGGGTATTGGGCGGCGGCTGCGCCTTGGATGCGGCATGCAGGCTCCAGAAATAATCGGCCTCCTTGCGCAGCGTGTTCTTGACCAGCCCGTAGTTGATCAGCGTGATCGACAGGTACACGCCCACCAGCACCGTGAGCACGAGCACGCTCGCCTGCAGCAGGAAGGCGAGGCGCATCTTGCGGGACAGGCCGTAAGGCATTCGGGTTCCGGGCCGGCGGGAGTGGCCGCAGATTATCGCCCGCCACGTGCAGCCGGGATGATGGCCGGGCCGATGCGCACGGCATGCCGGCCGGGCATGCGCGCGGCGCGAAATGTCAGGACGAAACCGGCTGGCCGATGTCGGCGATGCGGTAGCCGGCACTCTGCACGGTATGCAGCAGCGGCTTGTCGAAAGGCTTGTCGATCACCTTGCGCAGGTTGTACAGATGGCTGCGCAACGTATCCGAATCGGGCAGGCCATTGCCCCATATCTCGCGCTCGATTTCCTGCCGGCTGACCACGCGCGGCGATTCGCGCATCAGGATGGTCATCAGGCGCAGGCCGATCGGCGAGAGCTGCAGTTCAATGCCGCCGCGGCTGGCGCGCAGGCTGACCGGGTCGAATTCCAGGTCGGCCACCTTCAGCACTTCCGAACCCACCTGGCGGCGTTCGCGCCGGATCAGCGCGCGCAGCCGCGCTTCCAGTTCCTGGATCGCGAACGGCTTGGTCAGGTAATCGTCGGCCCCCACACCCAGGCCGGTGAGCTTGTCGTCCAGCGTGTCGCGCGCGGTGAGCATCAGCACCGGCGTGGACTTGCGTGCTTCGCCGCGCAGGCGCTTGCACACTTCGATGCCGTCCAGCCGCGGCAGCATGAGGTCGAGGACGATGGCGTCGTAGGCGTTCTCGGCCGCCAGCCGGTAGCCGTCCAGCCCGTCGCCGGCGTAATCCACCTCGAAACCCTTGCTTTCCAGGTACTCGCCGATCATCTCGGAGATGTTGCGGTTGTCCTCGACGATCAGTACCAGCCCGGCGCTTTCTTCGCTCTGGCGCATCGCGCTTGCCTCCATTCTTCAGCTTTGTGAAGAGTGCACGGAGCCGCATCTAGACCGCGTGAAGGAATCCCCCGGGCTCACAGCAGCGGCTTGAGCACCGGCCAGACGTTGTCCAGCAGCTTCGGCTGGGCGGCGGCCACCGGATGCAGGCCATCGGCCTGAAACATGCCCGGCTGCAAGGCCACGCCTTCCAGCAGGAAGGGCAGCAGCGCGGTGTGGTAGGTCTCGGCCAGTTCCGCGTAGGTGGCCTTGAGCCGGGTGCGATAGGCCGGGCCGTAATTGGGCGGCACGTCGATGCCGACCAGCAGCACCTTGGCGCCGGCCGCCTGCGACAGTTCGATCATCCTGGCGAGGTTGCCGCGCAGTTGCGCCGGTGCCAGCCCGCGCAGGGCATCGTTGCCGCCCAGTTCGATCACCACCACCGACGGCCGGTGCTTTGCCAGCAGCGCAGGCAGGCGGGTCAGCGCGCCGGCGCTGGTTTCGCCGCTGATGCTGGCATTGACAACCGCCGGCGGCGCCTTCATGTCCCGTTTGAGGCGCAGGTCCAGCAGGTTGACCCAGCCGGCGGCAACCGGGATGTTGTGGGCGGCGCTGAGGCTGTCGCCGACCACCAGCACCGGGCCTGTGGCCGCCGGTTTCGGTTTTGCCGCCGGGCCCGCCACGGCCAGCGCCGGCAACAGCAGGCCCAGCAGCATTGCGGCCAGCACGCGCTTGAACATCGTCATCTTGCGGAGACTCCCCATCGACAGTTCACCCGTTCCTCTCCCTGCCACCGTCATCGAAGTGCGCGATCTGGGCAAGTCGGTCACCGGCCCGGAAGGTACCGTGCGCATTCTCGACGGCATCGGATTGACCGTCGGTGAAGGCGACAGCATCGCCATCGTCGGCGCGTCCGGCTCCGGCAAGACCACCCTACTCGGCCTGCTCGCCGGGCTCGACCTGCCCAGCGCCGGCAGCGTCACCCTGGCCGGGGAAACCATCAGCGCGATGGACGAGGAAGCCCGCGCCGCAGTGCGTGCGCGCCACGTCGGCTTCGTGTTCCAGGGCTTCCACCTGCTGCCGTCATTGACCGCCGAAGAAAACGTGGCGCTGCCGCTGGAACTGGCCGGCCGCGAAGACCCCGAACGCGTGCGCGCGGTGCTCGACCAAGTCGGCCTCGGCGCACGCCGCCGCCACTACCCGCGCCAACTCTCCGGCGGCGAACAGCAGCGCGTCAATATCGCCCGGGGGTTTATCGTCGATTACCCGATTCTGCTGCTCGACGAGCCTACCGCCTCGCTGGACGCCAACAACAGCGCCGCCGTGGTGGCGCTGATTGAAGAGGCCAAAGCGCGCGGCGCGGC
>DMID01000133.1 GCA_003449195.1 Lysobacteraceae bacterium
CGATGCCGCGCAGGCCGCGCGCCTGCGCGAAGCGGTGACCCGCTTGCAGGCCGCCGCACAGGTGACGGTGGTGCAGGACGATGCGCTGCGCTGGCTGGCCACCGCGCCGTCTGCCGCGTTCGACATCGTTTTTCTCGACCCGCCGTTTGCGGCGGGATTGCTGCCACAGGTGCTGCCGGCCTTGCCGCTGCATCTTGCCGCGGCCGCGTGGATTTACATCGAAGCCCCGGATGCCCCCGGCGACATGCCCGCAGGTTGGGTGCAATACCGGCAGATGCGGACCCGCGAGACCTGCTGCACCTTGTACGGCGCCGGTTGAATTTCCCGCAGATGACCAACCAGGCGTCGAGGCCCGTGATCTTCGGCCTCGACGTTTCGGCTTGCGGAAAACCGCAGGCGCCTGTCACGGATCGGCGTGCAGGGCCTCGTTGAGCTGGTCCACCACTTCGGCCCAATCGGCGTCTTCGGTGCATTGCTGGCGCAGGAAGCCGGCCTGGGCGGGTGTCCAGAACGGCGCTTCTTCCACGCGCACGTTGTCCGGCAACGGTGAATGCCGGGAAATGAAGGCGTCGATGCCGGCCTTGTCGGTCGGCAGGCCGAGCTGGGCGAACAGTTCGCAGAACGGGTGGATGGGTTCTTCCATGGTGGCCTCGGGTAGTGGACTGCGCACAGGGTGGCGCGTGGGCGCACTTGACTGCAACTGCGCAGGCAGGGCGATGTCTGCCTGGCGTTGGTAGCGCCGCAATCGGGCATCGTCGTGCGCAGCCGCAGCATCGCTGCGCTCAGTTGCCCAGGTTGAGGTCCGGGCTGTTCTTTACTTCTTCCATCACCGCATAGGTGCGGGTTTCGCGCACGCCGGGCAGGCGCCACAGCACGCGGCCGGCCACCCGGCGGTAGTCCTCCATGTCGGCCACGCGCAGCTTGAGCAGGTAGTCGAAGCCCCCGGCAACCAGATGGCATTCCATGATCTCCGGCTGGTCGCGCACGGCCTTGCGGAAGTCTTCGAGCACGGTCTCGGTGGTGCGGTCGAGGATGATCTCCACGAACACCAGCATGCCGGCGCCGAGCTTGTGCGGGTCCAGGCGGGCGCGGTAGTCGAGGATGTAGCCCTGCTCGGTCAGCCGGCGCACGCGCTCCAGCGTGGCGGTGGGCGACAGGTGCACCGCTTCGGCCAGCTTGACGTTGCTGATGCGCCCGTCCTGCTGGAGCAGGGCGAGGATTCTTCGGTCGGTGCGGTCGAGGACGGGATCGGATGCGCTCATGCATCGAATGATACGTCGATCAACCGAAGGATATTCGGTGATGTGGGGATCATCATGGCGCATCTTTCGTATTCATTCCCAATGGTGGTCAATCATGCGGCTCCCGAGTCCGTATCGCCCCGAATCCGACGTTCTCGACACCCTGCTGGCACGGCTGGACGGCTTCGACTGGGGCGCGGCCAGTGCCGATGGCGTGCGCTGGATCGAGCGCGCGCGCGCCACCCAGCCCTCCGGCTTCGCGATGGAAACCCTGTTGCGCGAGTACCCGCTGTCCACCGCCGAAGGGCTGGCGCTGATGCGGCTGGCCGAGGCGCTGCTGCGCGTGCCCGATGCCGAGACCGCGATGGCGTTGACCGCCGACCAGCTCTCGCGCGCGGATTTCTCCGGCGCTTCGCAGTCGTGGCTGGCCACGCTGTCCAGCCAGGCCATCGGCTTGTCCAAGAAGATGCTGGGCGAGGACGGCCAGAAGGCCGGTTTCTTCGCCAGGATGGGGGCCAAGGCCGTGGTCGCCGCCACCGTGCGCGCGGTGCAGCTGATGGGCAAGCAGTTCGTGATGGGCGAGACGCTCGACGAAGCCCTGTCCGACGCGCGCAAGCAGCGCAAGACGCGCACCGGCCTGCGTTTCTCCTACGACATGCTGGGCGAAGGCGCGCGCACCGAGGCCGACGCGCTGGACTACATGCGCAAGTACCACGCCTCCATCGCCGCGCTGGCCGCCGCGCGCGACCCGAAACTCTCGGTGGAAGAGGCCGATGGCATCTCCATCAAGCTCTCCGCCATCGACGCGCGCTACGACGTGCTGCAGCGCGAACACGTGATGACCGTGCTGGTGCCGCGCGTGCTGGAACTGGCCCAGGCCGCCGCCGCCGCCAACCTCAACCTGACCATCGACGCGGAGGAAAGCGAGCGGCTGGAAATCTCGCTGGACGTGCTGGAAGCGGTGGCCCGCGCCATCGTCGTCACCTATCCGCAGTGGCAGGGTTTCGGCTTGGCCGTGCAGGCCTACCAGACCCGCACCGGGCAGACCATCGAGGAAGTCACCCGCATCGCCCGCGCGCTGGGCACGCGCTTCATGGTGCGGCTGGTCAAGGGCGCGTACTGGGATTACGAGATCAAGCGCACCCAGGAGCTCGGCCTGCCGGCGTTCCCGGTGTTCACCCACAAGCACCACACCGACCTGTCCTATCTGGCCTGTGCCAAGGCGATGCTGGCGGTGCCCGATGCCATCTATCCGCAGTTCGCCGGGCACAACGCCGGCACGATTTCGGCGGTGCTGTCGCTGGCGCGCGCGACCGGCGTGCCGTTCGAACTGCAGCGCCTGCACGGCATGGGCGAGGGCATCCACGAACAGGTGCACGCGCAATACCCTGACGTGGGCCTGCGCGTGTACGCGCCGGTCGGCCCGCACAAGGACCTGCTGGCGTATCTGGTGCGCCGCCTGCTGGAGAACGGCGCCAATTCCTCGTTCGTGCACCAGCTGTCGGACGCATCCATTCCCGCGCGCGACCTGGTGGCTTCGCCGCTGTGGGTGGCCGAGCGCAGCGGCGTGACCCTGCCGCCGGAC
>DMID01000243.1 GCA_003449195.1 Lysobacteraceae bacterium
GCTGCCTTCCGGCCCTGGCGGGGTTTTCGACCTAGCGTCGCGAGGGGCCGACAGGGCCACCATAAGACGCGGGCCGCATCGCGCGGCCCCGATGCCTTCGCACCCAAAGGCGCGAGGCGTGTTGAATCTGGCGGAGAGAGCGGGATTCGAACCCGCGAAGCGGGGTTTAGCCGCTTACACACTTTCCAGGCGTGCTCCTTCAACCACTCGGACACCTCTCCGGGATCCCGTCCGGCCGGCGTACGGCGAACGGGCCGCAGATTCTAGCCGCGATGCGTCCGCAAAGCGAGCCCCATGATGCGATGAACGCACGGGCGTGGAGGCAGGGCTGGCGGAGTTGACGGTCGTGCTTGCTTGGAAGGATCCGGCCGGCGCGGCACAATGGGGGCGATGTCCTATCTCGTCCTCGCCCGCAAATGGCGCCCGAAGCGGTTCTCCGAACTGGTCGGGCAGGAGCACGTCGTCCGTGCGCTCAGCAACGCGCTCGATACCGGCCGCGTGCATCACGCTTTCCTGTTCACCGGCACCCGCGGCGTGGGCAAGACCACGATCGCGCGCATCTTCGCCAAATCGCTCAATTGCGAGCACGGCACCAGTGCCGAGCCCTGTGGGCAGTGCGCCACCTGCCTGGACATCGATGCCGGCCGCTACATCGACCTGCTGGAAATCGACGCCGCCTCGAACACCGGCGTGGACGACGTGCGCGAGGTGATCGAGAACGCGCAGTACATGCCCTCGCGCGGCAAGTACAAGGTCTATCTGATCGACGAAGTGCACATGCTGTCCAAGGCGGCGTTCAACGCGCTGCTCAAGACGCTGGAAGAGCCGCCGGAGCACGTGAAGTTCCTGCTCGCCACCACCGACCCGCAGAAGCTGCCGGTCACCGTGCTCAGCCGCTGCCTGCAGTTCAACCTCAAGCGGCTGGACGAAGAGCAGATCCGCGGGCAGATGACGAAGATTCTCGCGGCCGAGGTCATCAAGGCCGACGAGGGTGCCATCCGCCAGTTGGCCAAGGCGGCCGACGGTTCGCTGCGCGACGGGCTGTCGCTGCTCGACCAGGCCATCGCCTATGCCGGCGGCGCACTGCGCGACGATGCGGTGCGGGCCATGCTCGGCACGGTCGACCGCACCCGCGTGACCGCCTTGCTGGAAGCCCTGCGCGATGGCGATGGCGCACGCCTGATGGCCGAAGTGGCGGCGCTGGCCGAATTCTCCCCGGACTGGAGTGGCGTGCTCGACGCGCTGGCCGAGGCCTTGCATCGCATCCAGGTGCGGCAGCTGGTGCCCGACGCCGCGGTGGAGGACGACGACGGCGTGCCGGTGGATGCGCTGGCCGAGGCCTCGCGCCCGGAAGTGGTGCAGCTCTGGTACCAGATGGCGATCAACGGCCGCCGCGACCTGCATCTGGCCCCCAGCCCGCGTGCGGGCTTCGAAATGGCGTTGCTGCGCATGCTGGCCTTTCGCCCGACCAAGCCCGGCGACGGCTTGCCGGCCAGCGGGAAGGAACGTCCGGCCGCGATGGCGGTCGGTCATTCGGATGCGGCCGTGGATTCGAAACGAGCTGCGCCCGTATCCACCGAGCCCATGGTGCGGGAAGTCGATGAGGCCACCCGTGTGGCATCCGTCCAGACCATGGCGCCCGAGCCATCCCGCGATATGGACGATGCTCCGGTATCCGCAGGGCCTCGCTCCGCCAAACAGGACGAGGATACGGCACCGTGGGAAGAACCTGCGTCCGCAGAACCCGCGCAAGTCGCCGCGGCGGAAGCGCCGCCCGCTGCTTCTGTGCCGGTGTCGCCGGCTTCCCCGCAACCGGTCGAGGCTCCCGCATTGCCGCAGGAGCCTGTCGTCAGCCTGTCGGGGCGCCGGATCGCCGATGCCGACGACTGGTTCGAGCTGATTGCCGCATGCGCATTGAAAGGCCCGACCAAGGAACTTGCGGCCAATCTGGTGTTCGTGGCGCACACGGACGAGGCCTTGCGGGTATCGCTGGCGCCGGGCTTCGAATACCTGCGTTCCGAGCGCGCCATGGACGAACTCCGCGCGGCCCTTGCCCGGTGGTTGGGCGAGGCGCCTCGGCTGGTGTTCGAGCAGGGCGCCGCCGGTGGCGAGAGCCTGCACGAGCGCGTTCATCGCGAGCGCGACGAGCGCCAGGGCGATGCCGAAGACGCTTTCCTGAACGACCCCGAGGTACAGCGCCTGATGCAGCAGCACGGCGCGCGCGTGGTCCCCGATTCCATCCGCCCTTACAACGAGTGACACAACGATGCGTGGAAACATCGCCCAATTGATGCAGCAGGCGCAGAAAATGCAGGAAAACCTGCAGAAGGCGCAGGAAGAACTGGCCAAGCTGGAAGTGACCGGCAGTGCCGGAGGCGGCATGGTCAGCGTGACCCTGACCGGCGCCAAGGAGTGCCGCAAGGTCCGCATCGACCCCGCGCTGCTGTCCGATGCCGAGATGCTGGAAGACCTGGTGGCGGCGGCCTTCAACGATGCCTCCAACAGGATCGATGCCGAATCCAAGTCGAAGATGGGAGCCGCCACGGCCGGCATGCCGTTGCCGCCGGGGATGAAACTGCCGTTCTGATCCAAGCGGAGCAGTTTCCCGGTCCCGTGATCTGCGGTGCAGGGGCAGACAATGCAGAAGGGCCGTCGTTTCCGGCGGCCCTTCTGCTTGTGCGATGACGTTGAAGCCCGGCATGGTCGCGCCGGGCGCGATTGGTTACATGTCGAGGCGACGGGCCTGCATGAAGGCGTTGGCCCAGTAACCCGTCAGCAGCGTGTCCACGCGGACGTCTTCACCTGTGCGCGGCGAGTGCAGGAACTGCCCGTTGCCCACGTAGATGCCCACGTGGCTGACCCGGCCCTTCTTGCCGAAGAACACCAGATCGCCGGGGGTGAGCGAATCGCGGTCCTTGATCAGCAGCGCTTCGTCCTGCGCGGCCATTTCACGCGAGACGCGCGGCAGCTCGACGCCCAAGGCGGTGCGGAACACGTAGGCCACGAGCCCGCTGCAATCGAAGCCATCCGTGGTGGTGCCGCCCCAGCGGTACGGCGTGCCCAGCAGCGTCATCGCACGCTTCAAGACGGCCTGCACGCGGCTGTCCTTGGCGAGAATCTCGGCGTTGTGGGCAGGGTCCTGGTTGAGGTCGTAGCTGGCCAGCATGCGGCCCAGATCGCCGGCGAACATGGCCGAGCGGTCCAGCAGCGGGATGGTATCGCCCGAGGCGAGGCGGGGCAGGACGGCGGCCAGCGTGGCATTGACGGCGGCATCGGCCTTGGCTTTCACCGAGGAGGCCAGCCCGGGCTCCTGCGGAGCGTTATCGGCGGCAACGGCCGGCGAAGCCTGCTGGGCAGCCATGGCGGCCGGCGCGAATGCGGCCAGTACCGGCAGACACAACAGCGGAAGGCGGGACATCAGGTGTTTCGAAACAGATGCGAGCGGCAAGTGGATGATCGTCACGCGGCTTTCACTGTGCGGAACCAGCCTTGGATGATGCCCTGCGGTGCCAGCGGAAAGGTTCACAAGGCGTTAAATCATCGTGAAACATGGCGTGACACTCATCACAGATCAAGGCAGAACCCGTTTGGCACCACTGTAGTGGTCGCGCCAGTAGGCGCCGTCCAGCCGGTCCAGCCGCACGGTGCCGCCGCTGCTGGGCGCATGCACGAAGCGGCCTTCGCCGACGTAGATGCCGACATGGCTGACATCGCTGGCACTGCCGAAGAACACCAGATCGCCCGGTGCCAGACGATCGGTGGCGATGCGCGGCCCCTGGGTCCGGGCAAGGTCGCGCGAGGTGCGTGGCAACTGCACGTTGGCCATGTCGCGGTACACGTAGCTGACCAGCCCGCTGCAATCGAAACCCGCGTCCGGCGTGTTGCCGCCGTAGCGGTAGGGCGTGCCGACCAGGCCGAGCGCGCGCATCAGTACGGCGTTGGCTCGGGCCGGGTCTGACGGGGCATTGGGCTGCCAGATGCGGGCCGAAGCCGGCGCGGCCGGTCGCACGGATTGACGGCCGCAGCCGGCCAGCAGCAGGCAGGCCACGGCGAGACCTGCGGCGGCGGCCCGCATCACCCGCGCGCTTCGATATGGGGACGGTAAGTACATGGGAAGACATCATCCGTAACCGTTCCGATGCGGGCAAGCGCGGTTTCCATACGCAGGCGTTGTTCCTGCCTGATGCGGCGCTGTAACACCCCGGGTACGGAGAGGGAAAGCCTTGCAGGGCAAGGCGCCTGCGGCGATTTCGCGGTACCGGCCGGTGCCATGTGTATCGGGGGCCGTTACAGGCAGGCTGCCGGCGCCCCCCGGCTTGGGCGGCAAAGGCCTTGATTCAATTGGGCTGCGAGCGGTTGGCACGCGGTCTGCTGAACTTCCGGCAACAGGATCGGGAGGCGGCAACATGCGATACGGACATCCCATGGCGATGGCGGCACTGCTGGCGGCGGGCTTTGCGCTTGCGCCGGCGGCCGGTGCGTCCGGTGCACGTCAGGGTGTCAAGCCTGCGCCCGGCGAGATGGTCCTGCTGCGCGCGGTTCCTGCCCGTGCGGCTTACCGGATGGCACCGCCCGGTCAGGCGCTGATCGTGGACCCGTCGCCGAAGAACGAACTGGCCAAGGCGCTGGGCACCGGGACGGCAGCAGGCACGGGGGAATTGTCCGACGACGAATACGCTTCGCTCGGGGCCGGCATGGCCGGTGGCTCCGCGCAGTCGGGCGGTGGCCGGACGACCGTCGAGCGAGTGACCGGGGCCGCCGTGAGCGGCAACCTGAGGCGTCTGTCCGGCGACGACGGGGCGCTTGGCAGCACGGGTGGATTGGCACAGACGATCGGTGGCCCGATGGGCACGGTCGGCAACGTCACCCGGGGCATCGGCGATCAGGTGCGCGGTGCACTGGCACAGATGCCGCTCATCGGCGGCAACGTCGCCGGCACCGGCACGCCGCCGGGCAATTGAGGGCTGGCCATGGATATCGGCATTCCCGGTTTCATGCGCGCGGCTTGCGCGCTCGCCTTCGCCGCCGTCCTCGGCATGCTGCCTGCAGGTGCGGCGAATGCGCAGTCGACCGGATCGGTCTACGAGGCCATGTTGGGTTACCTCGCGGACAACCGCATCGATGGCCATGCCTTTGCCGGGGCCAGCGGGGCGATCGCGGTGAACAGCGCTTCCGGCGACCTCAACCGGCAAGCCAATCTGCGCGGATTGGCTGCCGGCCCGCATGCAGTGGCAGGCATCGCCGTCGCCGACGGCACCGGCAACGACGCGGACATCCATGACACCCCGGCGTGGGCACTGGCCACGATAGGCGGCAACGCCTTCGCCGGCGCCCGCGGGCTGGTGTCGATCAATCAGGCCAGCGGCAGCGCGAACACCGAGAGGAATCTCGTCGCGGTGGCATTGGCCGACCAGGGCATACGCGAAGCGGGGGACGAGGCGCTGGCCTCCGACGGCGCGCTCGCGTGGGCAGGGGAGCGGGGCACCGGAGCATCCCGCATGCCGCAGGCCGGCATGCGTGGCGTCGCGGTCGAGGCGACGGCACTGAAGGGATTCGAGGGGGTGCTGCAACTCAATCAAGTCGCGGGGTCGGGCAACGCGACCGGCAATCTCGTCGGGATGTCGGTGCAATCCACGCCGTGAAACAACCATCCGGAACAAAAGACCAAGGACAGAGAGAGGACACCATGAAAGCCAACATGAAATGGACGGTACTCGCGGCGGCCGTGGCAACGGCGGCGGCCAGCATGGCGGCGTCGGCCACCGAGTCGGGACAGGACTCGTCGACGCACACGGTCAACACCACGGTCGATCTCGGGCTCGATGCCAAGGCCAAGCTGCGTCTGGACGCGGCCGCCAAGCTCCGCTACGACAGCAGCGTGGTGCGCGAGGACGTGAAGAAGACCAGCGACGTGCAGTCCGACGAGCGCAAGGAAAAGAACAACCACGGCGTGGACGTCAACCTCGAGAAGGACCTGAAGCTGAGTTCGGACATCGCCTTCAGCGGCGACCCGACCATCAGCGGCAACATCGACATCGATTCGGCCGCCATCGCGGTCATCGACAACCGCCAGTCGATCAGCGGCAACGTCGGCGTCAACGACAAGCTGACCAACGATGCCTCGATCACCGACGACGTGGGTTCCAACGCCTCGGGCAATCTCGGCTTCAACGTGGCCTCCGGCGACAACAACACCCAGGACAACGCGGCTTCGCTGTCGGCAGCCGACGCCAGCTTCAGCTTCGGCATGGCCGATGCCGAGGTGTTCGTCAACCAGTCCGGCACCGGCAACGCCACGCTCAACCAGGGCGTGACCAACATGGCCGGCGTGGGCGGCAATGCCTTCAACAACGCCTCGGGCAACATCGGTGTGAACGTCGCCTCGGGCAACAACAACGAGCAGAAGAACGCGCTGGCCGCTTCGGTCGCGACCTCGGCCTACGCCCAGTCGAGCATCAGCTCCAACCAGGTGTCCAGCGGCAACAGCGTCAGCAATGCCGGGCTGGTGGAAAAACACACCGACACCATCCAGGTGGGCCTGAGCGGCTGGTCGTCGGGCCACACCACTGCCGTGGGTTACGGCGGGTATTCCGGCACGCAGAGCGGCAGCTACAGCGGCACCGGCAATGCCTACCAGAAGGACAATTTCTATCTGGATACGTGGAGCGGCGCCCTGCCCCATGCGAGCGGCAACAGCACCGGCCACATCGACATGGACAACGAAATCCAGAACGCGGTGGACAACCCGTACAAGTCGGGCGTGGGCGGCATCGCCTTCGATACCGACGAAAAGGGCAGCTACAGCGGCAAGGAATCCGGTTCGCTCGGCTACAGCGAATTGGGCTATGCGGACCTGTACACCTCCCTGAGCGGCACGGTGACCAACACCACCTATGTCGTGGTCGATGCCACCAACACGGCAGGTCTGTCGGGCAGCGCGTTCTCCAATGCCTCCGGCAACATCGGGGTGAACGTCGCCGCCGGCACCGGCAACCTGCAGGCCAACAGCCTGGCCCTGGCCGTGGCCCAGCCGAGCACCGGTGGCGGCACCGGTGGTGGTGGCGGCGAGCGGTAAGCGTCGCTTCGCAGCAGAGTTCCGGTTCCCGCCCGGGCCGGACACTCCGGTCCCCCGCTCCCGGATGGAGCGGGGGACTTTTCACCGGGCCTGCACATCCGACTCTGGGAGTGGACGATGCGCCGTTTGTGGCTGACGTTGGTGTTGCCCCTGTTGGCCGGGCCCTTGTCGGCGGCCGAGGTGACGTTTGCCGGCATCTTGCCCAACGGTGCGCCGTATACGCGGTCGGTCGAAACAATGCAGGAAGTGCGTTACCGCAACCTGGTCAGGCAACACACCGATTACAGCTGCGGCGCGGCGGCATTGGCCACCATCCTCCGTTACGCCTATCACCTGGATGCCGACGAGCGCACGGTGATCGAAGGCATGATGGGCGTGGCCGACCCCGGCGTCGTGGCCCAGCGCGGCTTCTCGCTGCTGGACATCAAGCGTTACGTGGAATCCCTCGGCATGCGCGGCCGCGGTTATCGGGTGGACGAGTCGCGCCTGCGCACGCTGCGGGTGCCCGGCCTGGTGCTGATGGACGTGCGCGGGTTCCGCCACTTCGTCGTGCTCAAGCAAGTGGACGGAGACATGGTCGAACTGGGCGACCCGATCCTCGGCAACCGCAGCATCCCTTTCTCCGAATTCGTCAAGCAATGGCCGTCGCGGGCCGTGTTCGTGGTGATCGGCAGCGATTTCGACCGCGACACGGTGTTGCTGCAGCCATCGGGAAAACCCAGCGCACGCGCGTTGTTCGCACGGCAAGGGCCGATCACCGACGCGGAGCTGCTCGATTTCGGTTTCACCCATGCCGATCTTTTCTGAAGGAGGGCGCGTCATGCGCAACATGCAACGGAAGCTTGGCGTCGCGACCGGCGTGGCCGGCGTGCTGCTGTCGATGCTGGCTGCCGGCACAGCCGCCGCGGAGGACGCACGGCCGGCCGGCAACGGGCTGGAGGAAATCCCGGACGATGAGCTGGGAGACATGCGTGGCCGCTATGTGGTCAGCGATACCTCCGTGGCATGGTTCGGCGTGACGATGATCTCCACATGGCAGACATCCTCCGGCCAGACCTTGCAGGGCCAGTTGCAGCTGGCGATGGATTTCAGCAAGGGTGGTGCGCGGCCGGTGGTGAGTTTCGAACCCAGCGTCAGCATCACCGACGCAGGCGACGCCTTGCCCGCCGGCGATGGCGGTGCCCGTTCCATCGACGGTTCCGGTTTGGCCAATGCGGGCGGATTGGTGCAAAGCGTGCAGATTGCCGGTGATCGCAATCGGGCCGGCAACGCCGCCTTCCTCACCGTGCGCAACGGCACTGCGCCGGCCTCATCGGCAGGCAATGGCGGCGTGTCGTCCGCGCAGGATGCGCTGGGCGGGGCAACCGCCAGCGCCAGTTTCGACGGCAGTTCCGCGCGGCTGCTGTTGCAGGTGCAAGGGCAGGGCGCAGTGGAGCAGTGGATCCGCAGCGGCAGTGTCGGACAGAGCGTGATGCTCACGTCCGACGGCCAGCAGGTATCGAACCGGCTGAACATCGAACTGGTGCGGCAGTCGGTGGGCGACAACGCACAGCTCGCGCAGAACGTGGCGCAGGCCATCGTGTTCGCGCGCGGTGTCGGCGGGCATTTCTGACGTTTTCCGCAGACCAGGGAAATCAGGGAGGACGCAATGCACGGAACGGGACTTCACGTGATGAAACGCCACCGTCTGGCAGCGGCATTGGGCTGTGCCTGTTTGGCAGCATCGCCGGCGATGGCGCAGCAGGCCGCGCCGGCACAGGATGCGTCCGACGTGCAGGTGCTGGCGCGCCAGCTGGAGGCGCTCAAGGCCAGCTATGCGCAGGAAGTGCGGAGCCTGCGCGAACTGGACATGCAGGTGCAAGCCATGCAGGCGCGTCTGAGCGGGAAGCTGCCGCCCGACGAAGGCGCCCAGGCTGCGGCAATGCCTTCTCCCGCAGCGCCTGCGCCGCCGGCCGCCGCCACTGCGCCGCCTTCGCACGAGGGATATGCCGGCACCGCCGAGGAAGCTCGCCAGGCACGCGAGGCCAACACCCGCAGCGTGGCCGACGTGAAGCAGCAGAACCAGGCCTTGTTCGACCGGCGCTTCACCCTCGAGAACAGCCTCAGCTACAGCCGCTACGACCGCAAGCAGCTCACCCTCAACGGGTTCCTCGCGCTGGATGCGATTTTCCTCGGCAACATCGCCATCGAGAACGTCGAGTCGGACACGCTGACCTACAACCTGGCCGCGCGCTGGGGCGTGAGCCCGCGTCTGACCTTGAATGTCGATGCCCCGTGGATTGCCCGCAAGACGGTCTACCAGAAAGGCGGCGCAGGCGGGTCGGCGGCGGCCATCGCGCAGGAGGAAACCACCGGTTCGGGCCTGGGCGACATTACCTTGAGTGCCAACTACAAGCTGTTCGGCGAGCACGGCGCATGGCCGGAGACCGTGTTGAATCTGGGCGTCACCGCACCGACCGGACGCGAGTCCTACGGCATCCCGTGGCGCGTCCTGGAGCGCGACGACGACAAGTTCATCCGCTTCGCCGTGCCGGAGAAACAACCCACCGGCAATGGCCTGTGGCAGGCCAGCATCGGCCTGTCTGCGGTAAAGACGGCCGACCCGGCCATCGTGTTCGGCAACATCGGCTACACCCATTCGTTCCAGCGCAGCTTCGACGACATCGACAGCAGCCCGGACACGGTCAATCCCGGCGACGTGCAACTGGGCGACTCGTACTACTACGGGCTGGGCGTGGCCTTTGCATTCAACGAGCGCACCAGCCTGAGCATGTCCTTCAGCGACCGGCTTTCCGCACGCGCGCGCACCCGCTACAAGGGCATGCCGTGGACCAAGGTGGTGGGCAGCGATGCCAATGCCGCCACGTTCAATTTCGGCGTGACCTACGCACTGGACAAGCGCACCACGCTGGTGACGATGCTCGGCATCGGCCTGACGCCGGATGCGCCGGATTTCAGCCTGACCTTCAAGGTGCCTTACATGTTGTGATGGCCGGGCCGTTGCGGCAGGGCATGTCGGCCAGCAGCGTGTTGCAGGTCGGCATCGGGCGATGGCGAAAGGCGGTCAGCGCAGTTCGTCCAGCACCAGGTCGTGCTTCTTGCACAGGCGGTAGATGGTGACCCGCGAC
>DMID01000264.1:0-2516 GCA_003449195.1 Lysobacteraceae bacterium
GCGACGGCTACCAGCGCTCGCACGCCGACGTGGCACTGGTGACGGTGGTGTTGCTGGTGCTGCTGGTGCAGGCCGTGCAGATGATCGGTGACCGGCTGGTGGCGCGCTTCGCACGGCGCCGCGCAGGCCATTGAATTCGCAAGACGTGACCGAGGAGAAGACGACATGAAAACGACGATGCGCGCGGGGCTGGCCGCATTGGCACTGATGCTGCTGTCGGCATGCGGCGGCAAGCCCGGCGGTGCACAGGACACGCTGTCGGTGGCCGCCACCGCGGTGCCGCATGCGGAGATCCTGGACGTGGTCAAGCCGATGCTGGCAAAGCAGGGCGTGAAGCTGGACGTGCACGTGTTCAACGACTACGTGCAACCCAACGACCAGGTGGCGCAGAAGCAGATCGACGTGAACTATTTCCAGACCAAACCCTATCTGGATGCCTACAACCGCGACCGCAAGACCGCCCTGGTCACCGTGGCCGGCGTGCACGTGGAGCCGTTTGGCGCGTATTCGCGGCGCTGGAAATCGCTGGCCGCGCTGCCACAGGGCGCCGACGTGGTGATCCCCAACGACCCGAGCAACAACAGCCGCGCGCTGATCCTGCTGCACAAGGCCGGCGTGATCGCGCTGAAAGACCCGACCGATGCGCTGGCCACCCAGCGCGACATCGTGGCCAACCCCAAGGGCCTGAAATTCCGCGAGCTGGATTCGGCAATGCTGCCGCGCGTGCTCGATCAGGTGGACCTGGCGCTGATCAACACCAACTACGCGCTCGATGCCGGGCTCAACCCGGTCAAAGACGCGCTGGCGATCGAAGGCAAGGACTCGCCGTACGTGAATTACCTCGTCGCGCGCCCGGACAACCAGGACGATCCGCGCGTGCGCAAGCTGGCCGCCGCATTGACCAGCCCGGAAGTGAAAGCCTTCATCGAGAAGAAATACGGCGGCGCGGTGCTGCCCGCGTTCTGACGGAATCGCCGCGAATGCATGGCGGCGCGTGGAAATCGCGATTGACGGGGAACGGGCCGACATGGCCCGTTTCCCGTTTCATCATGCTGCGCCGGGTCAGAACCGTGCGCCGACGCCGAAGCCCAGCGTCCACGGGTCCAGCTTGACGTCCTGGCCGGCGCCGTCCACGCGCAGGTCGGCGCGCTCGCGCAGGTAGCGCGCATCCACGCGGGCAAACCAGGTGGGCGTGATGTTCATGTCCAGGCCGACCGTGCCGATGGCGCCGCGGCCGTCGTCCAGCGCCACCTTGTTGCCGGTGCCTGCCAGGCCGTCGATCTTTTCATGGGTGAAGTTGGATTCGTAATAGCCCACGCCGACGAACGGGCGGAACACGTCGTCCGCCGCGCCGAAGTGGTATTGCGCGCTCAGCGCCACCGGCTGCTGGTCGACGGTGCCGATCTTGCCGGCCGGGCCGCTGACGCGATGGTTGAGCTTGTCGGCCGCGCCCCACAGTTCGACGGCGAGGTTGTCGTTGAAGAAGTAGCTGCCGCTGATGGTCGGCGCCAGAGCGCCATCGACCTTGCGGATGCCGGGCGCGGCATCGTCCTTGGGCTGCAGCATCACGCCGCCGCCGACGACGGCCCAGTGCTTGCCCGAAGCGGTGTCGGACGCGGTGTCTTGGGCGAAAGCGGCGGGCGCGAAAGCCAGCGCGGAAACGGTGGCCAGGCCCAGCAGTGAAATCGTGCGCATCGAGGTGTCTCCTCTCGTGGTTGTGTTGCGGCCCTTGGAGGGCGCGCACATCCTCGACAGGCCTGGATGAATCGCCGCGGACTTGCGCCGCGCGGTTCAGTTTCGCGTTCAGCGCGCTGTCGGCAAGCGGCGGCGCGTATCGTGGCGTGCATGAATGTTCCCGACGATGCCGTGCCGTCGGCCACCGATGCCGGTCTGCTGCGCGGCCTGCCGCCGTACATCCGCGACGATTGCCGCGTGCTGGTGCTCGGTTCGATGCCGGGCAATGCGTCCTTGCAGGCGGCCCGCTATTACGCCCATCCGCGCAACCGCTTCTGGCCGCTGATGGCGGCACTGTGCGGATTCGATCCGGCGCTGGACTACCCGGCGCGGATGGCGGCGCTGCAGGCGCGGGGCGTGGGCCTGTGGGACGTGATCGGCCGTTGCCGGCGCAATGGCAGCCTCGATGCGGCCATCGAACGCGGCAGCGAGGTGGCCAATCCGCTGGCCGTGCGCATCGCGGCTTTGCCGCAGCTGCGAGCCATCGCCCTGAATGGCGGCAAGGCGGCACAGGCCTTCGCCCGCCACGTGGCGCCGGACCTGCCCGCGCAGCTGCTGGCTCAGGGCGGTGCGGTGAACGTGCTGGCTCTGCCGTCCACCAGCCCCGCCAATGCCGCGATGGATCTGGCGCGGCTCGGCCAGGCGTGGGACAGCCTGAGGCAGTGGCTGCCGCAAGAATGACGCGCCGGGACAATGCGCCAGCGTATTGTCGGTGCCATTGGTCCTACCGTTTTGCCGCATGAAACAAGGCGGTTGGCGGGGTCGCGGCCAGCCCGCACAAT
>DMID01000264.1:2715-2867 GCA_003449195.1 Lysobacteraceae bacterium
ACGCTGGAAGTGCCGTCCTCGGTGGCCGGCGTGGTCAAGGAGCTCAAGGTCAAGATCGGCGACACGCTCTCGCAGGGCGCGCTGGTGGCGCTGATCGAAGCCGATGATGGCGCCGCCGCGCAGGCGGCCGCGCCGGCCCCCGCGGCGAAAGC
>DMID01000127.1 GCA_003449195.1 Lysobacteraceae bacterium
CGGGCTGTATGCCGACGACGAAGTGCCGGCCGCCGCGGGGCGGGGGGACGGCGAGCCGCTCGACCCGCCGCCGGGCCTGAGCCTGATGCTGCACAAGCCCGCCGGCTACACCTGCTCCACCAAGGACATCGGCCGGCTGGTCTACGACCTGCTGCCGCCGCGCTTCCGCGCGCGCTCGCCGGTGCTGTCCACGGTCGGCCGGCTGGACCGCGACACCAGCGGCCTGCTGCTGTTCACCGACGACGGCACGTTGCTGCACCGGATCATCTCGCCGAAATCGAAATTGCCGAAGGTGTACGAAGCCGAGCTGGCCGCCGACCTGCGCGGCGACGAAGCGGCCATCTTTGCCGCTGGCACCCTGTTGCTGGAATCCGAGCGCGAGCCGCTGCTGCCGGCGGAAATGGAAGCACTCGGCCCGCGCCATGTGCGCCTGACCCTGCACGAGGGCCGCTACCATCAGGTGCGGCGGATGTTCGCCGCCGTCGGCAACCACGTGCAGTCGCTGCATCGCAGCCGCGTCGGCGGGCTGGGGCTGGACGACTTGCAGGAAGGACAGTGGCGGCTGCTGGATGCGGCGGATATCGAGCGATTGTTTGGTGGGTGATGGCGTTGTTCCGTTGAACTGATGGAAAGGACAACAGCTTTCACGCCCTTGCGGGCGTGAGCCTCGGCTTTTGCCGTTGCTTTGGACTTTCTTCCCCCCTCCGCAGTGGCGGAGCCGGCGGGCAAAANNGTGTCGATGGACATGCTGACCGTGGACCTGACCGACCTGCCCGAGGCCGGCATCGGTAGCCGCGTCGAGTTGTGGGGCAAGCAGGTGCCGGTCACCGCCGTGGCCGCGCACTGCCAGAGCAGCGCCTACACGCTGCTGTGCGGGCTCAAG
This sequence comes from Lysobacteraceae bacterium, assembly GCA_003449195.1. Classification (GTDB taxonomy): domain Bacteria; phylum Pseudomonadota; class Gammaproteobacteria; order Xanthomonadales; family Xanthomonadaceae; genus Xanthomonas_B. The sequence goes on from DMID01000127.1 coordinate 884, forward strand.
CGCGTGCCGCGCGACTACGTCTGAGCTTGCCGGGCAGTTTCCGGTCGTCGGGCATCGTGGCGGGCGCGCCGGGCCGTGTTCGAGGCATGGAGGATTCGGGGCCTTGAAGCCTCGGAGATTCGACGCTCCGGAACTTCAGATCGTCAGAGCTTTCGTGCCCTGCGGATGTGAGTCATATGCAGCGGCTGCGGCTTTTGCCCGCGCGGTTGCTTGTGACGTGCTCCCCATCCGAAGCGGCGGAGTCGGCGGGAAAAACCCGGAGGGCGGCGCGCACGATGCGCGCCGTTTTCGGATGGGGCATGGATGACCCTTTCGAAAATTCCTGCCGACTCCGCGAACCCTTTGCGCTTCTCGCAAAGGGCGCGAGGCCGGGGCGTGCTTTCTCTTGGTCACTTCTCTTTGCACAAACCTGAAGAGAAGTGACCCGCGCCCGCAGGGCATGAAAGCCCTTGCTCCTGCCGGCAGTGCCGTTGCCGGTGATGCCTTCATCCTGAATGTCGAATTCCGGCGTGGCTTGAACCGATGCGGGCCGGCCCCATGTCCTCCCCACTACTCCGGAGGCCGCATGGACCCCAGCCAGAATCCCAATGTGTTCCACGCCACCACGATCATCTGCGTGCGGCGCGGTGATCACGTGGCCATCGCCGGCGACGGCCAGGTCACCCTCGGCAATACCGTGATGAAGGGCAACGCGCGCAAGGTGCGCCGGCTCGGCCGCGACGGCCAGATCCTCGCCGGTTTCGCCGGTGCGGCAGCCGATGCCTTCACCCTGTTCGAACTGTTCGAGGCCAAGCTCGAGAAACATGGCCAGCAGCTGCTGCGCGCGGCCGTGGAGCTGGCCAAGGAATGGCGCACCGACCGCCGCTACGGCAAGCTCGAAGCCTTGCTGGCCGTGGCCGACAAGGACACCTCGCTGATCATCAGCGGCACCGGCGACGTGATCGAGCCGGAGGACGGCATCATCGCGATTGGCTCTGGCGGCAGCTTCGCGTTGTCGGCCGCGCGCGCGCTGGTGGCGCATACCGAACTGGACGCAAAGACGATCGCCACCGAATCCATCGGCATCGCCGGTGACATCTGCATCTACACCAACCGCAACGTGGTGGTCGAGGAACTCTGAGCGACGCCCCGTCGCCTCCGCGGTTTGCTTCCGCACATCGCAGGTTCCCCGCCACCGCCATGCCCGGCCGCGCTGCGGCCATCCCCGTCCAGGGGCTTTCATCCGAATGCATGGCAAGCCTCCGGCCGAACGCCGGAATGCCTTGCCCCCATCGCGAGCACACCTTCATGTCGCACAAGATCGATGACACCTCCGCCACCATGACCCCGCGCGAGATCGTGCAGGAGCTGGACCGCCACATCGTCGGCCAGCAGGCCGCCAAGCGCGCGGTCGCCATCGCCCTGCGCAACCGCTGGCGGCGCATGCAGCTCGCCCCGGAGCTGCGCAACGAGGTGATGCCCAAGAACATCCTGATGATCGGCCCCACCGGCGTGGGCAAGACCGAGATCGCGCGGCGGCTGGCGACGCTGGCCAACGCGCCGTTCGTCAAGGTCGAGGCCACCCGCTTCACCGAGGTGGGCTACGTCGGCAAGGACGTGGAGCAGATCATCCGCGACCTGGCCGACACCGCGGTGAAGATGTACCGCGAGCAGGCCAAGCAGCGCGTGCGCACGCAGGCCGAGGAGCGCGCCGAGGACCGCATCCTCGATGCGCTGCTGCCCAAGCGGCAGACGGCGCCGGGCGGATTCGGCTTCGGTGCCCCGGCTGCCGCGGCCACCACCACCGTGGACATCGGCGCCGATCCGGGCAGCGGCGAGGATGCCACCCGCGCCAAGTTCCGCCGCATGCTGCGCAACGGCGAGCTGGACGAGCGCGAGATCGAGCTGGAATTCGCCGCCAACGTCGGCGTGGACATCATGACCCCGCCCGGCATGGAGGAAATGGGCCAGCAACTGCGGCAGATGTTCTCCAGCCTCGGCGGCGGCAAGGCGCAGGCGCGCAAGCTGGCGATCCGGGCCGCGCGCCCGCTGCTGGTCGAGGAAGAGGCCGCCAAGCTGGTCAACGAGGACGACATCCGTGCCGCCGCCATCGAGGCCTGCGAGCAGCACGGCATCGTGTTCATCGACGAGATCGACAAGGTGGCCAAGCGCGGCGGCAATGTCGGCGGCGGCGACGTCAGCCGCGAAGGCGTGCAGCGCGACCTGCTGCCGCTGGTGGAAGGCTCCAACGTGTCCACCAAGTACGGCACGGTGAAGACCGACCACATCCTGTTCATCGCAAGCGGTGCGTTCCACCTGGCCAAACCGAGCGATCTGGTGCCGGAATTGCAGGGCCGCTTCCCGATCCGGGTGGAGCTGGGCGCGCTGAGCAAGGACGACTTCGTGCGCATCCTGACCGAGCCGAAGGCCTCGCTGACCAAGCAGTACGTGGCGCTGCTGCAGACCGAAGGCGTGGACGTGCGCTTTGCCGACGATGCCGTCGACCGGCTGGCCGAGATCGCTTTCCAGGTCAACGAGCGGCAGGAAAACATCGGTGCGCGTCGCCTGCACACCGTGCTCGAACGCCTGCTCGACGTGCTCAGCTACGAGGCCCCGGACCGCGGCGGCCAGCAGGTGCTGATCGACCGCGCCTACGTGGACGAGCACATGGGCGAGCTGGTGCGCGACCCGGACCTGACCCGCTACATCCTCTGAGCGGCCCGGCCGGCGACGGCCGCGCATGCGCGACGACAAGGCCCGCTCCGGCGGGCCTTGTCGCATCCGTGTCGTGGGATGTGCGGGTGATTTGCTTGCTCTCGATCAAGGACGCGACCGCGATGCGGGCTCTATAGTGCGCGCACTGCCGGCGAGGAAGGGCGCCGGCAGCCTTTCGGAGACCGGACATCAGGAGACGCGGGACCATGAAGAGCGAAGGCGGCATCGTCGAGATGCTGAAACATTTCCGGGATGCGGTGCCCTTCCGCATCGTGCCGGCCATCATCACCACCCTGGTGCTGGTGACGATGCTGATGATCCCCTGCCCGGACGGGCTGACGCCCAAGGCGTGGGGGCTGGTGGCGATCTTCCTGACCACCATCGTCGCGATCATCCTCAAGGTGATGCCGATCGGCGTGATGGCGCTGATGGCCATCGTCATCGTGTCCTTGTCGCAGGTCACCGCGGACTCGTCCAAGGATGCGATCAAGGATGCGCTGGGCAGCTTTTCCAATGCGCTGATCTGGCTGATCGTCGCCGCGATCCTGATTTCGCGCGGCCTCAAGAAGACCGGGCTGGGCAACCGCATCGGCCTGATGTTCATCGCCTTGCTCGGCAAGCGCACGGTCGGCATCGGCTACGGGCTGGCGGTGTGCGAGCTGGTGCTGGCGCCATTCACGCCATCCAACACCGCGCGCGGTGGCGGCATCGTGCATCCGATCATGCGTTCGATCGCCAATGCCTTCGGCTCCGATCCGGAAAAGGGCACGCAGGGCAAGGTGGGCACCTATCTGGCGCTGGTCAATTACCACGCCAACCCGATCACCTCCGGCATGTTCCTGACCGCCACCGCGCCCAACCCGCTGGTGGTGGACTACGTGGCCAAGGCCACCGGCGGCAATTTCCACCTGTCATGGACCACGTGGGCGCTGTGCATGCTGCTGCCCGGGCTGGTGTGCATGCTGGTGATGCCGTTGGTGATCTACCTGCTGTCCCCGCCGGAGATCAAGAAGACGCCGGACGCGGTGCAGTTCGCCAAGAGCGAGCTGGCCAAGATGGGGCAGCTGCACCCGAAGGAGAAGGTGATGCTCGGCACCTTCGGCCTGCTGCTGCTGCTGTGGGCCAACGTGCCGGCGATGATCTTCGGCAATGCCTTCACGCTGGACCCGACGGTGGTGGCCTTCCTCGGCCTGTTCGTGCTGATCATCACCGGCACCATCGACTGGGACGACGTGCTGTCCGAAAAGAGCGCGTGGGACACGCTGATCTGGTTCGGTGCGCTGGTGATGATGGCCGAGCAGCTCAACAAGACCGGAGTGATCGGCTGGTTCTCCGAGCACCTGAAGAACGCCATCGAGGCCAGCGGCATGGGCTGGCAGGGTGCCGCCGCACTGCTGGTGCTGGTGTTCGTGTTCTCGCACTACATGTTCGCCAGCACCACGGCGCACGTGAGCGCGATGATGCTGGCCTTCCTGACGGTGGGCGTGCAGCTGATCCCGGCCGAGTACATCGTCCCGTTCATGCTGATCATGACGGCGGGCTCGACCGCGATGATGGCCTTGACCCATTACGCCACCGGCACCTCGCCGATCATCTTCGGCAGCGGTTACGTGACGATGGGCAAGTGGTGGCAGGCCGGTTTCGTGATGTGCGTGGTGCAACTGCTGGTGTACGCCACCATCGGCAGCCTGTGGTGGAAGGTGCTCGGCTACTGGTGAGACCGGGCACGGATGCCGGGGCATTGCGCCCCGGCATCGCGGCATCGGTTTCCGCCGCTCAGCGGTGGCCGCCGGATCTGGCGTAGTCGTGCAGCTGGCGCAGCAGTTCCATGTGCACCTTGAGGTAAGTGTCGTCGGTGAGCCGGGCGGCCATCGAGGCTTCGACGCAGGCCCGCGCGGCTTCGGCACGGGCATCGTCCAGGTTCTCGCCGCGCACGGCCAGGTCGGCCAGCACCAGCACCTTGCCGGGTTGCACTTCCACGTGTCCGCCGGACAGATAGATCTCGACCGGATCGCCCTGCGCCGGCACGATGTGGGCCATGCCCTCGCGCAGCGTGCTCAGCATCGGCAGGTGGCGCGGCATGATGCCGAAACGGCCGCCGCCGCCGGGAAGGCTCACTTCGCGGATGTCGCCGCTCCAGATGTTGCCGGTCAGGCTGGTGATTTCCAGCCGCATCGTGCGGTGTCCCTGCTCGGGGGCCTGGGGGGTGCCGGGCATCGTGTCGATCCATGTGGGGGGCGGACAGGCTAACCCCATCGCGACGGCAGCGGATTGACCTTCGTCAATTTCCGATGCAACCGGATTCGCGTGCGGCGCGGGCCGCGTTGTATAAACCCGCCCCCATGCCGCTCCGAGGAATCCCGGTGTCCATCCGCGCTGTCCGCACGTCCGTACGTTTCGCTCTGCTCGCCGTCGCGTTGCCCGCCGCCTGGTCGGCGACAGCCGGCGATTTCACGCTTGCCGACGGCGAGGTCACCGGCACCTGGAACCTGCGTGCCACGGTCGGCGCCGGCATCCGCATGGCCGACCCGTCGCGGCATCTGGTGGGCAAGGGCTTCCGTTCCGACGGCAAGGCCAAGGGCGGCGACGGCAGTGATACCTCCGACGACGGCAACCTCAATTTCGGCAAGGGCGACGTGTACTCGGCGCCCGGCCGGCTGGTCGGCGGCGTCGACCTGAAATACGGCCAGGTCGGCATCAACGTCAGCGCCCGTGCCTGGTACGACTATGCGCTGGAACACGGCGACGTGCCGCAGGGCAACGTGCCCAACGGCTTCCGCGCCAACACGCCGCTGGAGGACACCGACTTCTCCAAGTCCAACCGTTTTTCCGGCTTCATGTGGCTGGACGCCTATGCCTACGCGCACGCCGATCTGGGCGAGCACGCCGGCTGGGACGTGCGCGCCGGCCGCCAGCGGGTGAAGTGGGGCGAGGGCGTGTTCTTCACCGGCATCAACCAGGTCAACCCGTTCGACTACACCACCTTGCGCCGGCCCGGCAGCGATGCGGCCAGCGAGGCGCAGCTGCCGGTCGAGATGCTGTGGAACAAGCTGAGCTTCCTCGACGGCAAGCTCACCGCCGAAGGCTTCTGGCAGTGGAAGTGGCGTGCCAGCGAGCTGGACCCGTGCGGCACCTTCTTCTCCGGCACCGATCTGGGCATCGACGGCGGGTGCTCGGGCCTGCAGTCCAATGCCTACTACCCGATCAACGGCAGCACGGCCGGTGCGGGGCAGTGGCTCAGCGATGGCTTCATGTACGACGCCGGCGCCTACCTGCCGCGTGGTACCGACCGCCCCGGCAAGGATGGCGGCCAGTGGGGCGTGGCCATGCATTTCAAGCCCGGTCGGGAAACCGACATCGGCCTGTACCAGATGCGCATCAACGCGCGCCTGCCGATCCTGGATGCCAGCACGCCCTATGCCGCGCGCATCGACGCGACGATGGTGGACCGGCTGGTCGCCGCCGGCGTGCCGCTGGCCTACGCGCAGCTGTCCCAGCGCCTGTCCACGATCACCGAGGCCTGGGAATACCCGAGCGGCATCCGCCTGAGCGGCGTGTCCGTCTCGCACAAGGCCGGGGCGTGGAAGTTTGCCGGCGAGGCCAGCTACAGCCCCAACATGCCGGTGCAGCTCAACACGGCGGACATCTTCGCCGCGCTCACCCGCAACGGCGGGCCCATCGGCGAGCGCACGCTCGGCCAGCCGGGCGGTTTCGTGGTGGACGGCTACGACCGCTTCCACAAGCTGCAAGTGCAGGCCAGCGCGGTGCGCAGCCTGGGCAAGTTGTGGGGCGCGCAATCGGGCACGCTGGCCGCCGAAGCGATGTGGAGCCACGTCAACCTGCCTTCGCTGCTGGAAGCGCGCTACGGCCGCGGCTTTGCGTGGGGCTTCTCGCCGGAAGGCACCGACGGCAGCTGCGGCGCGGTGCAGAATCCGAAGGGCTGCGTCAACGAGGGCTTCTACACCCGCATGGCCTGGGGTTACCGGGTCAAGGGCGTGCTGAATTACGCGCTGCCGCACGGCGTGAGCCTGTCGCCCAGCCTGACCTGGGCGCAGGACGTGCGTGGCTATTCGGTGGATGGCGCGCTGGTGGACGGGCGCCAGAGCATCGTGCTCGGCGCGGCGGCGAAATTCGCCAAGCGCTGGACCGTCAGCGCGGCCTGGACCAACTACGTGCAAGACAACGGCTACGACGTGCTGGCCGATCACGACAACCTGGTGCTGGCGGCCGGGGTGACGTTCTGAGGAGGCCGCGTCCGCGGCCGTGCGGGAGCGGATGCGCGGCGGGCCGGTGCCGCGACCGCAGGCATCCGCGATGCTTCCGCATCAGCCGGCGTTTCGCACGCGAGCACGATTCCGCCTGAGCGAACGCGCTGGCGCGGCCGCGCGGCGGGCTGCGTAGTCGGGGCGGGTGCGCGTTGTTCCGGGCAACGCGTTCCCAGTGTTCCCTTGGGAAAGAGGTGGCGATCGTGTCGCCACCGTCGCCCGGCGCGGCCGGGCGGGGAGCTGCGAGGGCGCTCAATCCTCGCCGATGTCCTCGTTCCACACCTCGGGGTGCTGCTCGATGAAGCCGCCGAGCAGGTCCACGCATTCCTGGCTGTCCAGGTCGATCACCTCGACGCCGCTCTCGCGCAGCCAGTCGATGCCGCCTTGGAAGGTGCGCGATTCGCCCACCACCACGGTGCCGATGCCGAACTGGCGCACCAGCCCGCTGCAGTACCAGCACGGCGCCAGGGTGGTGACCATGATCGTGTGCTTGTACGAGCGCTGGCGGCCGGCCTTGCGGAAGGCGTCGGTTTCGCCGTGCACCGACGGGTCGCCTTCCTGCACGCGACGGTTGTGGCCGCAGCCCAGCAGCACGCCGTCGCCGCCGTACAGCGCTGCGCCGATCGGGATGCCGCCCTCGGCCAGCCCCTTGCGGGCTTCGGCAATGGCGGTATCGAGCAGGGCGCGGTAATCGGGCGTGGCGGTCTCGGGCATGGCGTGCAGTCGTCGGGGTGAAGTGGGGCCATGCTAACGCCGCCGATGCCATAATGGCGGCATGAACCAGCCTTCCGACAACAGCTCTCCGTACGAACGCGGCACCACCCATTTCGGCTTCCGCGACGTGCCCGCGCGCGAGAAGCAGAAGCTGGTGGCGCAGGTGTTCACCTCGGTCGCCGGCAAGTACGACCTGATGAACGACCTGATGAGCCTGGGCATCCACCGGGTGTGGAAGCGCTATTTCACCGCCACCTGTCAGGTGAAGCCGGGCGACCGCGTGCTGGACCTGGCCGGCGGCACCGGCGACATCGCCGCGCTGCTGAAGCCGCGCGTGGGCGAGCGCGGCGAAATCGTGCTGGGCGACATCAATGCCGGCATGCTGTCGGTGGGGCGAGACCGCCTGACCGATCGCGGCCTCGTCGCCGGGTTGGAGTACGTGCAGTGCAATGCCGAGGCGCTGCCGTTTCCCGATGCCAGCTTCGATCTGGTCACCATTGCCTTCGGCTTGCGCAACGTCACCGACAAGAATGCGGCGCTGCGCGAGATGTATCGCGTGCTCAAGGTGGGCGGCCAGGCGCGCGTGCTGGAGTTCTCCGAAGTGACGCTGGACTGGTTCAAGCCGGTCTACGACTTCCACTCGTTCAAGGTGCTGCCCAAGCTGGGCAGCCTGTTTGCCGGCGACGCGGAGAGTTACCAGTACTTGGCCGAGTCGATCCGCAAGCACCCGCCGCAGGACGAGCTGAAGGCGATGATGGACGCGGCCGGCTTCGCCCGCGCCAACTACGTCAACCTGAGCGCCGGCATCGTCGCCATCCATACCGGCTACAAGGTCTGAGCCGGTAAATCCCGCCCGGTTTGCCTGCTGCAATCGCCGGCATGTCAGCGCGCTGAACTGATCCATCAGGTGCGGCGTGATGCGGGGCCGCGCAATGCGTCCGGATAACACGGCCTGCTCGCCGGCGATAATGCATATCGCCACCTGCATGCCGTTTTCTCCGTGCTCGCCGGCGTCACGCAGGTGCGATGCCCATGCAACTTGCTGATCCGGGATGAAATTTCCTCGTTGACGCGGCGCCAGCACGGACCGAGACTGCGGTTATGCCCCGATTCGGGGTCTACTGGTAGTTAGAGCGCATGGGAATTGCTGAGCACTCGGTTGTCGCATTCCGAATCTTCGGAGACGACCTCGTGCCACCTGAAATAACAAGGCTTCTTGGCCATGATCCAACAGCCGCGTACTCCAAAGGCGACATCCGCGTCGGTTCCAAGACGGGAAATCGGTATATAGAGAAGACGGGGCGGTGGAGTCTTTCGGCGGAGGACAAGCGACCAGAAGACATACCGGCTCAGATTGTAGAGATTCTTTCCAAGCTAACCCAAGATCTGACCGTCTGGGAGCAGCTCAGATCAAAGTACACAATGGACTTATTCTGTGGCGTTTTCATGGGCTCGTCCAATGACGGGCTGGAGTTCCCGCCAGAGTTGCTAGGACAGCTTTCAGAGCGCGGCATCATGTTGGGACTAGACATCTATGATCACTCTGACGACTGAAATCACGGAGATGCGCTCTAACAATTCATTCAAGCCGACGCCACTTCGCGGCGCGGCTTAATTCAGGCGTTAGGTTGCGCACACACCATGTCGCTAGTTGAAAAAGCAATTCGATCAGCCGCAAGGCCCAAGAGCTTCTGGGCAATGTTTGCCATCTGTATCGTTGGCCCAATCATTGCGCTTCCGTACTTGTTGCTTGTGAACTACGGACTGATCCAACACACCTTGACCGGTTTCTTGTTCTTCCTACGACGTCCCCCCGCTTTCAGTA
>DMID01000030.1:0-248 GCA_003449195.1 Lysobacteraceae bacterium
CGGCGCGCATCGCCGTGCCCTCCGGGATGGAGCGGCACATCGACTACGCGCTCGACCACGAAGGCGCGCCGCAGCCACCGGTGCTGGCGGTCAAGCTGCAGGAGCTGTTCGGCCTGGCCGACACCCCGCGCATCGCCGACGGCCGCGTGCCGCTGCTGTTGCACCTGCTTTCGCCCGGCGGCAAGCCGCTGCAGGTCACCGCCGACCTGCGCAACTTCTGGGACAGCACCTATGCCGAGGTGAAGAAG
>DMID01000030.1:323-2309 GCA_003449195.1 Lysobacteraceae bacterium
CACCTATGCCGAGGTGAAGAAGGAAATGAAGGGCCGCTATCCCCGGCACCCGTGGCCGGACGATCCGTGGAGCGCCACCGCTACCCATCGGGCCAAGCCGCGCGGGACCTGAAGCATCGCAAGGCCATGCAGATGGCGGGGGGCCGTGCATTGGCGGGGGCCTGCCGAGCGCTGCCGCATCGGGTCAGGCCAAGCGCGGTGGCCGGATTTTGCAGTGCCGAGACGACGGCATGGGATGCCGCTGCTGCGCGTTGGTCGCCGCCGCGCGATCCCGGTTCGAGGAGGCCGTGGCGGCCAATGCGACGGCGCAGCCCCGATCAGCCTGCGATGGGCGATGGATGCGCCGTCCATGACCGATGCCGGCCCGCTTGGCATGATCGTGCGGGCGAGGCCCGGCACTGCGCGTCTAGACGGGCAGCCTGGCCGCCGGCATGACTTCCGGCGCTGTCGGCGCGGGGAGTGCGGGTGGATGATCCCGGGGTTACGGCCGCGGCCGTCCGCACCCATGAGGATATCCACACCATGCGTCACATCCTGGCATCCGCCATCGCGCTCGCCCTGACCGGCGTGGCCGGCACCTTGTCCGCGCAGACGGTCACGGCCCCGGCCGCCGCCGAAGTCACCACCCAGCTGCCGCGTACCGCCCGGCCCAGCCACTACGCTGTGGAGGTGACGCCGCACGCGGACACGATGAGTTTCGACGGCAAGGTCAGGATCGACCTCGACGTGCTGGCTGCCACCGACCGCATCGTGCTGCAGGCGGTCAACATGCGCTTCGCCCACGCCACGCTGGCGCCGGCCAAGGGCAAGCCGCTGGCGGCGACGGTCAGCGTGGACGCCGACAGCCAGACGGCCACGTTCGCATTCGCCAAGCCGCTGGCGCCGGGCAAGTACGTGCTGTCCACCGAGTACGCCGGCAAGATCAACACGCAGGCCAACGGTCTGTTCGCGCTCGACTACGCCACGCCGGACGGGCAGAAGCGCGCGCTGTACACGCAGTTCGAAAACTCCGATGCGCGCCGCTTCATCCCCTCGTGGGACGAGCCCGACTACAAAGCCACCTTCGACCTCACCGTGGTCGCGCCGGCCACGCAGATGGCGGTCAGCAACATGCCGGTGGCCAGGTCCGAGGACATCGGCAGCGGCCTCAAGCGCGTCACCTTCGGCACCACGCCGAAGATGTCCACCTACCTGCTGTTCTTTGGCCTGGGCGATTTCGACCGCGCCACCCTGGCCGGCCCGGGCGGCACCGAGATCGGCGTGATCGCGCAGAAGGGCAAGGTGGATCAGGCGCGGTTCGCGCTGGAAGCCGGGCGCGACGTGCTGGCCGAATACAACGATTATTTCGGCACCGCCTTCCCGTTGCCCAAGCTGGACAACATCGCCGCGCCGGGCCGCAGCCAGTTCTTCAGCGCGATGGAAAACTGGGGCGCGATCTTCACTTTCGAATACTCGCTGCTGCTCGACCCGAGCATCTCCAACGTGTCCGACCAGCAGCGCGTGTTCACCGTGGCCGCGCACGAGATCGCCCACCAGTGGTTCGGCGATCTGGTGACGATGGCGTGGTGGGACGACCTGTGGCTCAACGAGGGTTTCGCCACCTGGATGGAAGGGCGCACCACCCAGAAGCTGCACCCGGAGTGGGACATCGACCATGCCGATGCGGCCTACACCAGCCGCGGCGCGATGGGCCGCGACGCCTACGCCACCACCCACCCGGTGGTGCAGCACGTGGCCACCGTGGAGCAGGCCAGCCAGGCTTTCGACGGCATCACCTACGGCAAGGGCTCGGCGGTGATCGGCATGCTCGAGGACTACGTCGGCGCCGAGCAGTGGCGCGCCGGCGTGCGCAGCTACATCAAGGCCCACGCCTACGGCAACGCGGTCACCGACCAGCTCTGGGCCGAGGTGGACAAGGCCGCGCCGGGCAAGCAGTTCACCCAGGTGGCCCATGATTTCACCCTGCAGCCGGGCGTGCCGCTGATC
>DMID01000030.1:2447-2603 GCA_003449195.1 Lysobacteraceae bacterium
ACCGCCCCGGCAAGACGCCGCTACGCTGGCATGTGCCGGTGGCGGTGCGCGGTGCCGACGGCAGCGTGGTGCGCACGCTGGTGGACGGCCGGGGCAGCGTGACGTTGCCGGGCTGCGCCGGGCCGGTGGTGGTGAATGCCGGGCAGAAGGGCTACT
>DMID01000211.1 GCA_003449195.1 Lysobacteraceae bacterium
GGACCGGCGCATGCTGCGCACCATCGTCGAGCATTTCGACGGCGGCCCGGTCGGCGTGGAATCGTTGGCGGCCTCGCTGTCTGAAGAGCGCGGCACGCTGGAGGACGTGATCGAGCCCTACTTGATCCAGCAGGGTTTTCTCGTCCGTACCGCGCGCGGGCGCATGGCCACCGCCAAGGCCTACCGCCATCTGGGTTTGAAACCGAAGGCCGCGGCGGCGCCGACCGACCTGTTCACGGAGTCCGACGATGCCTGAACCCGTATTCAGTTTGCCGACACGGATCTACTGGGAAGATACCGATGCCGGTGGCGTGGTCTACCACGCGCGGTACGTCGCCTTTCTCGAACGCGCCCGCAGCGAATGGCTGCGCACGCTCGGTTACGGGCAGGACGGACTGCGCAGGGAGCACGGCATGGTGTTCGTGGTACGCGCGATGACCCTGGATTTCCTGCGTCCTGCCCGGCTGGACGACGAGATCCTGGTGGGCGCCGCGTTGCGCGAATGCCGCCGCGCCAGCCTGGTGTTTGCGCAGGACATCCGTCGTGGCGAGGACGTGCTGCTGCGGGCACAGGTCCGCGTGGCCGCCGTCGGCGCCGAGGACTTCCGGCCGCAAGGCATTGCGGCCGCGCTGTACCGTCAATTGAAACCGCTGGAACAACCCGAACACGCGTGAGGAACGAAGGATGATCGCATTGCTCCTGGCCCTTCAGGACACGGTGGTGGAGCCGCTGCCGGAAGAGGTCAAGACCACGGCCGCGCAAGCCGCCGTCCATGCCGCCGGCGGCGGTGGCGGCATCAACTACCTCGAGTTGATCGCCCACGCCAGCATTCCGGTCAAGATCATCGTGACCTTGTTGCTGATCGGTTCGTTCATCAGCTGGGTGATCATTTTCCGCAAGGCCCGCGTGTTCAAGCTGGCCAATGCCGAAGCCGACGATTTCGAAGGCCGGTTCTGGTCCGGTGCGGACCTGGGCAAGCTGTATTCGGCGGCCACCGACCGCAACCGCACGGTGACCGGGCTGGAGGCCATCTTCGAGGCCGGGTTCCGCGAATTCACCCGCCTGCGCGAGCGGCGTCTGGACAGCCGCGCCCAGCTCGAGGGCGCCCAACGCGCCATGCGTGCCACCTACGCGCGCGAGGTGGACCAGCTGGAACGCAATCTCGAACTGCTGGCCAACATCGGTTCCACCGCACCCTACGTCGGCTTGGTCGGCACCGTGTTCGGCATCATGGTGACCATGCACGACATGATCAGCAGTGGTGCCCAGTCGGGCATCGCCTCGGTTGCACCGGGCATTTCCGAGGCACTGTTCGCCACCGCCATCGGCTTGTTCGTGGCGATCCCGGCGGTGTGGGCCTACAACCGCTTCACCACCCGGGTCGAGCGCATTTCGGTGCGTTACGAAGCCTTCGCCGAAGACTTCAGCTCGATCCTGCAACGCCAGACCGCTGGCGCCAACTGAGCGGAGCCACGTCATGCCTGCCGCCATTTCGCGCCTGCGCAAGCGCCGCAAGCTGAAATCCGAGATCAACGTCGTCCCGTATATCGACGTGATGCTGGTGCTGCTGATCATCTTCATGGTGACCGCGCCGCTGCTCACGCTGAGCATCGACGTCGATCTGCCGGTGTCCAACGCCAAGGCGCTGGAAAGCAAGCAGGACCCGGTGATCGTCACCGTATACGGCGACGGCCGCCTCGGCCTGACCCTGCCCGAGCAGTCCGCGCCGCAGGCGATGGATGTGGCCGAGCTGCAGCAGCGCCTGTCGGCGCTGGCCGCGCAGGACAAGGGCACCCGCGTGGTGGTGGCTGCCGAATCGACCGTACCGTTCCAGAAAGTGGTCGACGCGATGGATGCGGTCAAGCACGCCAACATCGACAAGGTCGGCCTGTTGACCGGCTCGGGCGGCAATGCACGCTGAAGCGCTCCGCCAGCCGGCATTGGTGCCCGACGGCGGCTGGGGCCGCCCGGTCACGCTGGCCGCCGTCGTCCACCTGCTGGTGCTGGCGGTGTTCCTGATCGCATGGCTGTGGTCGCCGCGCCGCAACGTGGAATTGGCTGCCGGCAGCCCGGCGCTGGAAGCCAGCCTGGACGTGTCCGCCAGCGATGCCGCCGCCGCCCGTCAGGCCTTGCAGCAGACGCCGCAGCAATCATCCGATGCGGTTCCCGAACCGCCCACGCCTCAGCCGGTACCGGAACCGGTGCCTGAAGACACGGTGCCGCCGCCGCAGCCGATCCCCGAGCCCAAGCCGCAGATCGCCCCGACGCCGCAGCAGGCCAAGGCACAGGAGCGCGTGGTGCAGCCGGACAAGGTCGATCAGGACCGCGTCAGCGCGTTGGCCATCTCCAAGGAAAAGGCCGCCAAGGAACAGGAAGAAAAGCGCCGTCAGGAGCAGATCGATTTGACCGAGCGCGAGCACCAGAAGGAAGCCGAGCAGAAGCAGCGTCTGGCACAGCAGCAAAAAGCCGAAGCCGAGCAGAAGAAGCTGGCCGAGCAGCAGAAGGCCAAGGCGGAAGCCGACGCGAAGGCCAAGGCCGATGCGGACAAGCAGAAGCGGCTGGAGCAGATCCAGAAGCAGCTGGCGCAGTTGAACAAGCAGTCCAGCCTGGAAGCGCAGCGGCTCAAGCAGCTCCAGAATGCGGCTTCCCGCAGCGGCAGCGCATCCGGCGCCGGCAGCAGCGCGGGCAGCGCGTCCGCGGCCACCGGCGCCAAGGCCTCGGCCGGGCAGGGCGGCACCAGCAACGATCTGACCGCCAAGTACGTGGCGGCCATCCAGTCGGCGGTCAGTGCACAGTGGACGCGGCCGGATTCGGTGCCATTGGGTACCCGCTGCCGGGTGGTGATCACCCAGTTGCCGGGCGGGCAGGTGATCGACGCCAAGGTGCAACCGGGCTGCGCGATGGACCCGGCCGGCCGGGATTCGCTCGAACGCGCCGTGCTGAAGGCCCAGCCCCTGCCGTACCGGGGGTTCGAAAGCGTGTTCAGCCGCCAGCTGAATTTCAATTTCAACGCGCAGGATCGCTGAACCCCTATTCAGCATTGCGTTGGCGTTCACCCTCGGATGACGCGTCTGCGCCATTCTTAACGCCTCTGAACCGGTTACCACTTCGGCCCAATGAAAAATCCCTTGCGTTGGTTGGTTCTCGTTGCCGCTGCCGTGCTGGCACCCGCCGTGCAGGCGCAGCAGCAGGGGCTCGAGATCGACATCGTCGGCGGCAATGCCTCGGCCCTGCCGATCACCGTCGTCCCGATGCCCTATCAGGGTTCTGCCGGTACCCCGCAGACCGACGTGGCGGCCGTCGTGCGCGCCGATCTTGACCGTTCAGGCCAGTTCCGCACGCTGCCCGAAGCGCAGATCGTCGAAAAGCCGACCCGCGGCAGCGAGATCAATTTCCCGACGTGGAAGGCACTGAAGCAGGATTACATCGTCGTCGGCCGGGTGATGGATGCCGGTGAAGGCAACTATCGCGTCGAATACGAGATGTTCGACATCGCCACCCAGCAGCGCCAGCTCGGCTTGGCGATGACCGCGCGTGCCAACGCCATGCGCGACGTGGCCCACCAGATGGCCGACGCGATCTACGAGAAGATCACCGGCGTGCGCGGCGCCTTCTGGACGCGCATTGCCTATGTGACCGCCACCGGCAGCGGCAACAACATGCACTACGCGCTGATGGTGGCCGATTCGGACGGCTGGAACCCGCAGACCATCGTCCGTTCGGCCGAGCCGCTGCTGTCGCCGACCTGGAGCCCGGACGGGCGCAAGCTGGCCTATGTCAGCTTCGAGCGCGGCAACTCGGCCATCTATGTGCAGGACATTTCCACCGGCGCCCGCCAACTGGTGTCCAGCTTCCGCGGCATCAACGGCGCGCCGTCGTTCTCGCCGGACGGCAGCAAGCTGGCCTTGGCGCTTTCGCGCAGCGGCAACCCCGAGATCTACGTCATGGATCTGGGCAGCCGTCAGCTGACCCAGCTGACCAATCATTTCGGCATCGATACCGAGCCGACCTGGGCGCCGGATGGCAAGACCATCTATTTCACGTCCGATCGCGGCGGCCGGCCGCAGATCTACCAGGTTTCCGCCGGCGGCGGCGCGGCATCGCGCGTCACCTTCCAGGGCAGTTACAACGCCACCGCCAGCGTGTCCTGGGACGGCAAGAAGATCGTCATGGCCCAGGGCAGCGGCAACACCTACCGGATCGTGATGATGGACAGCAGTCTGGGCAGTCCGCGTTGGAGTACGCTGTCAACCGGTTCGCTCGACGAATCCCCGAGCTTTGCCCCGAATGCCAGCATGGTGTTGTATGCCGCCCGCGAAGGCCGTCGCGGCGTGCTGTATTCGGTGTCCGCCGATGCCCGGGTCCGGCAGCGCTTGGTGCTGGCCGACGGCGATGTGCGCGAACCGTCGTGGGGACCGTATCGCACCAAGCGTTAAGTGTTAAAATTCTGCAAGTAAAGCGTTTGCAGTAGAGCATCACGCAAGACCTGAAAGTTCCACCTCCCACCTGATTACACAAGTTCGTCAAGGACTATTGCCATGAACAAGACCACCCGTGTTCTGCTTGTTTCGATGATGTCGGTTGCCGTGCTGGCCGCCTGCTCCAAGAAGGTCAAGGAAGCTCCGCCGGCTCCGGCTGCCGATACCGCCCCGACCGCTCCGACCGCTCCGGCCACCTCGGGCCTGTATGGTCCGGACGACCTCGACACCGACGCTTGCCTGCGTCAGCGCGTCGTCTACTTCGACTTCGACAAGGAAGAAGTGAAGCCGGAGTTCCAGGCGATCATGGCCTGCCACGCCAAGTACCTGCGTGACCGTCCGTCCTCGCGCATCACCCTGCAGGGCAACACCGACGAGCGCGGCTCGCGCGAGTACAACATGGGCCTCGGCGAGCGTCGCGGCAATGCCGTCAACTCGGCTCTGCAGGCCAATGGCGGTTCGGCCAGCCAGCTGACCGTGGTGTCCTACGGCGAAGAGCGTCCGGTCTGCACCGAGTCCAACGAGGGCTGCTGGTCGCAGAACCGTCGCGTCGAGATCGTCTACACGGCGAAGTAATCGATGCGCTTCGGTTTCACACCGATGATGATCGTCGCGGCAGCCCTCGTGGCTGCCGCGCCGGTTCATGCTCAGCGTGCCAGCTTGGCCGATCGCGTGGCTGTCCTGGAAGCCCAGGCTGCCAATCCGCAGGCCAATATGGACCTGCTGAACCAGATAGCTCAGTTGCGCACCCAGGTGCAGGACCTGCAAGGCACGGTCGAGCAGCTGCAGCACGAAAACGAGCAGCTCAAGCAGACCGGCCGCGATCAGTATCTTGATCTGGATGGTCGCCTGCAGCGCCTGGAAGGCGGTGTTGCACCGGCTTCTTCGGCGGCTCCGGCTGCGCCGGTTGCTCCTGTGAAGGCGGCGCCCAAGCCGGCCGCTGCCGGCAAGCAGGCAGCAGCCACCGGCGAACGCGCGCCGACGGTGCGTGGCGACAGCGGTTCGCTGGCACAGGCAGGAGACGAGCGTGCCGCCTACGAGGCGGCCCTCAATACCCTGAAGGCCGGCGATTACGTCGCTTCGGCACAGCAGTTCCAGAGTTTCCTCGATGCGCATCCCGACGGGGTGTATGCGCCCAACGCGATGTACTGGCTCGGCGAGAGCTATTACGTCACGCACAATTTTCCGCTGGCCGAGGGCCAGTTCCGGGCGCTGGTGGACCGCTATCCTACCCACGACAAGGCGTCCGGCGGTTTGCTGAAGTTGGGCATGAGCCAATACGGCGAAGGCCGTGCCGATGCGGCCAAGGCCACGTTGAACGACGTGATCCGGCAATATCCGGGCAGCGATGCCGCACGCCGAGCCGCCGACCAGTTGCAGTCGATCAAGCTCGACCACCTGCATTGATCGTCGCGTGCAGGCGCCATGCGCCGCCGCTTCCATTCCCATGAACGCCGCCATCCCCAGCGATATCGTCCAGTCTCCGCTCGAGCGCCTGAAGATCACCGAGATCTTCCTGTCGCTGCAGGGCGAGGCCGCCGCGGCTGGTTGGCCGACGGTGTTCGTGCGCCTGACCGGCTGCCCGCTGCGTTGCCGCTACTGCGATACCGCGTATGCCTTCCATGGCGGGCAATGGCGCGACATCGACGACATCGTGGCCGAGGTCGTCGGGCACGGCGTGCGTCATGTCTGCGTGACCGGCGGCGAGCCGTTGGCGCAGAAGCGTTGCCTGACCCTGCTGCGCAGGCTGTGCGATGCCGGGCTGGACGTCTCGCTGGAAACATCCGGCGCGATCGACGTGGCCATGGTCGACCCGCGCGTTTCGCGGGTGCTGGACATCAAGACGCCGGATTCGGGCGAGGAACACCGCAACCTTGCCGGCAACCTGCCCCTGCTGAACGCGCGCGACCAGATCAAGTTCGTGCTGTGCAGCCGTGCGGACTATGAATGGGCGCGTGCGCGGACGCTCGACGAAGCATTGCATGCGCGCTGCACGGTGTGGTTCTCGCCCAGCAAGGGCCAGGTCGATGCCCGCGAGCTGGCCGACTGGATCGTCGCCGATCGCCTGCCCGTGCGCTTCCAGATGCAATTGCACAAACTGCTGTGGGACGACGAGCCGGGCCGTTGATCGCGCCCGCGCCGCCCGCATGCGCTAGCCTGTAACGCTTCCCTCGCCTTTTCCTAACTCGCCATGAAGAAAGCCGTCGTCCTCGTTTCCGGAGGCATGGATTCCGCCGTCGTGCTGGCCATTGCCAAGTCCCAGGGGTTCACCCCTTATGCGCTGAGCGTGCGCTACGGCCAGCGCCATACCTCCGAGCTGGACGCAGCCGCGAGCGTGGCGACGCTGGAAGGGGCGGCCGAGCACAAGATCGTCAGCGTCGATCTGCGCGCCATCGGCGGCTCGGCATTGACCGATGACATCGAGGTGCCCGAAGCGGGCGGTGACGGCATCCCCGTGACCTATGTGCCGGCGCGCAACACCATCATGCTGTCCATCGCGCTGGGCTGGGCCGAGGTACTGGGGGCGCAGGACATCTTCTGCGGCGTCAATGCCGTGGATTACTCGGGTTATCCGGATTGCCGCCCAGAATTCATCGAGTCTTTCCAGACGCTGGCCAACCTGGCCACCAAAGCCGGCGTTGAAGGCCGCACACTGCATGTCCATGCCCCGCTGCAGTACCTGAGCAAGGCCGACATCGCCCGCGAAGGCATTCGCCTTGGCGTGGACTTTGCCCGGACGGTCTCCTGCTACCGCGCCGACGAGCAGGGCCGCGCCTGCGGGCATTGCGATGCCTGCCGCCTGCGGGCAGCCGGTTTTGCCGAAGCCGGCGTGCCCGACCCCACGCGCTACGCCTGATTTCGTCACGGCGACGCACTGGGTTAGAATGCGCGGCCCGGCATTGCTGCCGGGCATCGCGTTTCAAGCGTTATTGCGACGGACAATGGGTCGTTAGCTCAGTCGGTAGANNTAGAGCATCGGACTTTTAATCCGCTGGTCGTGGGTTCGATTCCCACACGACCCACCATCCGTCCTCGCCTCGCGTCGGAACACATCAATGCCGCATGGGTTTCCGGCATGAAGGAAGGGCGCCTCGGGGCGCCCTTTTCCGTTGTTTCGGGAAAGCCGTCGGAAATCTGCTTGCGGCGTGGCATTCCGATGCCGATGGGCGTGAAGCCGTCGCACCGTTTCCGCCGCTGTCCTCGGCTTCCGGGTGGGTACGTGGCTCCCTTCCGGCCGATGCGCGGTTTCAGTCTGCCGGCGTGCAGCTTGAGAGCTTGCGGTCGGCGTACCAGAGCGCACGGCGCGCCAGGTCGTAGGCGCTGTCGGCCAGGCCGGGCAGCAGGTGCTCGGCGCTGACCGGGTCGGCGCCGTGGGCGAGTTTGTATTCGACCTTCTGCAATTCGTTCAGATGGGCCTGTGCCGGGGACAGCCAGCGGTCCAGCGCGGCGCTGCCGCAGCCTGCGCGTCGGCTGCGCAGTTCGGCGATGCCCGCGCGGATGCGGCG
>DMID01000069.1:0-704 GCA_003449195.1 Lysobacteraceae bacterium
GCCGGCCCGCGATGCGGACATGCCGACCTGGCGCTACGCCACCGAGCGCGCCACGGCCGGCCAGCGCCTCGGCGCGCTGGAGGCGGCGGTGGAAAAGCTGTCCACGCAATTCGGCGGCTGGCAGGTGCCGTGGCGCGAGGTCAACCGCTACCAGCGCAACGACGGTGCCATCGTGCAGACCTTCGACGATGCCAAGCCGAGCCTGCCGGTGCCGTTTGCGTCGAGCAAGTGGGGCTCGCTGGCCTCGTTCGGCGCCCGCGCCTACCCGGGGACCAAACGTCTGTACGGCACCTCGGGCAACAGTTTCGTCGCCGTGGTCGAATTCACCCCGCAAGGCCCGCTGGCGCGCGCGGTCAGCACCGGCGGCGAAAGCGGCGACCCGGCCTCGCCGCATTTTTCCGATCAGGCGCAGCTGTATGCCGATGGCAACCTGCGCACGGTGCATTTCGACGCCGCCGACGTGGAAGCGCACGCCGTGCGCCGCTATCGCCCCGGGGAGTGATGCGCCGGCTTCCTCCTTTTGCTCTGCCCGTCCCTGACGGCCGAGCCAACGGGCACGCCTCGGGGCGGCGGCCGTCGGCAAAAGCGGCCGCCGCATCCCGCCACGGATGGCCGGAATGGCAAGCTCGCGCCTTCCCACCATCGAGAAAGGGCACGAAAAAGCCGGCTTGCGCCGGCTTTTTCGTTTGATCAGGCAGCGCGGG
>DMID01000069.1:723-2399 GCA_003449195.1 Lysobacteraceae bacterium
CCGTACTGGATGTCGGTCAGCTCCTTGCGGATGGCCATGGTGACCTCGCCGGCCGGGGCGTTGATGTCGCCCACTGCGAAGCCCTTGCCCTTCAGCTCGCCGATCGGCGTGATCACCGCGGCGGTGCCGCAGGCGAACACCTCGCTGATCTCGCCGGAGGCCACGCCCTGCTTCCATTCGTCCACCGACACCTTGCGCTCCTCGACGGTCAGGCCGCGGTCACGGCCCAGTTGCAGGATGCTCGAACGGGTAATGCCTTCCAGGATGCTGCCGGACAGCGCCGGGGTGACCAGCCGGCCGTCCTTGAACACGAAGAACAGGTTCATGCCGCCCAGTTCTTCCAGATACTTGCCCTCGACCGGGTCGAGGAAGGCCACCTGCGAGCAGCCCTGCGCGGCGGCCTCCTGCTGCGGCAGCAGCGAAGCGGCATAGTTGCCGCCGCACTTGGCCGCACCGGTGCCGCCCTTGGCCGCACGCGCGTAATCGGTGGACAGCCAGATCGACACCGGCGCCACGCCCTTGGCGAAATACGCGCCGGCCGGGCTGGCGATGACGTAATAACCGGCCTTGGCCGCCGCGTGGACGCCGAGGAAGGCTTCGGTGGCGATCATGAACGGGCGGAAATACAGGCTGGTCTCCGGCGCCGACGGCACCCAGTCCGCATCGGCCGCCACCAGCTGGCGCAGCGACTCGACGAATTCGCTCACCGGCAGCTCCGGCAGCGCCAGACGATGGGCCGAGCGCTGCAGGCGCGCGCCGTTGGCCTCCGGACGGAAGGTCCACACCGAGCCGTCGGCATGCCGGTAGGCCTTGATGCCCTCGAAGATTTCCTGCCCGTAGTGCAGCACCGCGGCGGCCGGGTCCAGCGAGAGCGGGCCGTAGGGCTGCACGCGCGCATCGTGCCAGCCGCCGGCCTTGTCCCAGTCGATGGCGACCATGTGGTCGGTGAAGTGCACGCCGAAACCGGGGTTGGCCAGGATGGCCGCGCGTTCGGCGGCGGACTTGGTGTGGTCGGACCGGGTCACCCGGTAGGTCAGCGGAGCAGGAGCGTTCATCGGATCACCTTGCAGGTTGTCGAAGGACAAGGCGGTCCGCAGGCCGGGCCGCCGGAAAGGGGCGGTTCAGAGCATGCCGGTTTCGAGCCGGGCGGCCTCGGACATCATGTGCCGGCCCCACGGCGGGTCGAACACCAGTTCGACGTCGGCCTCGGCCACGGTCGGCACCATCTCCAGCTTGCTGCGCACGTCGTCCACCAGGATCTCGCCCATGCCGCAGCCGGGCGCGGTGAGCGTCATCTTGATGTCCACCTTGCGGCCGCCGTCGTCGCGGTGTTCGATCCGGGCCTCGTAGACCAGGCCCAGATCGACGATGTTGAACGGGATTTCCGGGTCGAAGCAGGTGCGCAACTGCTGCCAGACCAGCTTCTCGACCTCGTCGTCGCCGGCATCGGCGGGCAGTTCCAGCGGCGCCGGGGCCTCCTTGCCGATCGCGTCGCCGTCCTTGCCGGCGATGCGGAACAGGCTGCCGTCCACGAACACGGTGTAACTGCCACCCAGCGCCTGGGTGATGTAGCCGTAGCTGCCGGCCGGCAGGGTCACGCTGTCGCCCTGCGGCACCATGATGGCGGGGCAATCGCGCTCGAAATACACCGGTTCACTGCTGCGGGAATACATGGC
>DMID01000069.1:2478-2853 GCA_003449195.1 Lysobacteraceae bacterium
AAGAGGCTCATTCTAGCCGAGCCTGCCACGACGGGCGCGGCGGCGGGCCGCGGCGTATCCTTGGCGACCTTCCACGGATGCCCCGATGACCACTGTTCCACCCGATACCGTGCCGCCGGCTCGCTGGCTGTGGCCCCTGCTGCTGATGCTCTCCGGCTGCGTCTGTCTGGTCGTGCTGTGGACCGTGCTGGCGCTGTATCACGGCCGCATGGACGGCTGGGTGGCGGTGGTGGCAGCCGGATACGCGGCACTGGCCCTGCGCCTGGGCGGCGCGCCGCGCGGCGGCAGACGCGGGATGCTGGCCCTGGCTGGCACGCTGGCCACCGTGCTTGCCGCCGGCTGGCTGATCGTGGCCGGGGAGATCGGCCTCCAGCT
>DMID01000130.1 GCA_003449195.1 Lysobacteraceae bacterium
CCGATGCCGGCGTCAGCAGGCGCACGCCGTCCACCGTGCCGTCGCCGAGCAGCAGGCGCCCGATCTTCGCCAGCCCGTTGGCGGAAATGCGCAGGCCGCCCTGCGGCGAGAACAGCGCGCCGTTGGCACCGGCCTTCCAGGCCGACAGATCGCAGCTGCCGTCGCGCGCGGGCACCACCGTGCATGCCGGCTTGCGGCCGTGGTCGTTGTCCTTCACCGGCTCGCCGTTTTCGTACAGCACCACCGCGTGCGCGATGGTGGCCTCGTCGCAGCTGTCCCAGTTGTAGCAGGCGTGCAGGCCGAGCGGTGCCAGCACCAGGCGCTGCATCAGCCTGTCGAAGCGCTCGCCGGTGGCGCGCTCCATCGCCGAGGCGACGATGGGGAAGTTGAGGTTGGTGTAGCGGTAGAACGTGCCCGGCGCATGCGCGGCATCCCAGGCCTTGGCCTGGCCCGTGATGTCGCGCAGATCGCCGTCCAGCGGCACCGCGTAGTAGCCGGCCGCGTCGGTGAGGCTGCTGCGGTGCGACAGCAGCAGACGCAGGGTGATCGGCACGTCCGGGTATGCGGGATTGCGCAGCGTCCAGCCCAGTTGCGTGGACACGTCGGCATCCAGGTCGAGCGTGCCCTGTTCGACCAGCCGCATCACGCCGATGGCCGCCACCATCTTCGAGATCGAGGCCACCCGCACCGGGTCGTCGGCGCTCACCCTGCGGCCGGCGGCCTTGTCGGCGTAGCCGTCCGTCCAGGTGGAGACGATGCCGTCGCGGTCGAAGGCCACCCGCACCTGCGCCATCGGCGCGGACGCCATGGCGGCGCCGGCAAACAGCAGACACGGCAACAGCAGGGCAATACGCATGGCGGACACTCCGGGACGGGATGTGGAAACGGCGGATGAAGCACCGGCATCACGTCACGTTCCGCTGCGCACCACCGTGCCAGACTATAGCCGATCGATCGACCAAGCTTCACCCAACCGCAGAAGAAGGAATCCCTGCCATGAAGAAACTGTCCGATTCGACGAAGAAGAAAGCCCGCAAGCTGCAAAGCGCGCCGATCGCCACGCCCTCCGACCTGTCGGCCAAGGCCACCCGCGACATCACCGCCGCGCTGAACCCGGTGCTGGCCGACGTGTTCGCGCTGTACCTGAAGACCAAGAACTTCCACTGGCACGTCAGCGGCCCGCATTTCCGCGACTACCACCTGCTGCTGGACGAGCAGGCGGCCGAGCTGTTCGCGATGACCGACCCGATCGCCGAGCGCGTGCGCAAGATCGGCGGGCAGACGCTGCGCTCGATCGGCCATGTCGCCCGGCTCTCGCGCGTGCTCGACAACGATGCCGACTACGTGGAGCCGTCGGACATGCTGGCCGAGCTGTGTGAGGACAACAAGGCCCTGACCGCGCGCCTGCGCGAAGTGCACGACCTGTGCGGCGAATACCACGACGTCACCACCGCCAGCCTGATCGAGAACTGGATCGACGAGTCCGAACGCCGCACGTGGTTCCTGTTCGAGACCACGCGCAAGCCGGACGCCAGCGGCCACTGAGCTCGGCCGCCACGCACGCCGCATCCGCTGGGGCCGGTTCCGCAGGGAGCCGGCCCTTTTCGTTGCCGGCTCAAGCGCTTCATCGCACCGACCGGAGCACCGCGTAACCGACGTGATGCAGGATTTCGCGCAGCACCAGCAGGGCCAGCGCGAGATTGGCATCCTCCGGCAGGCCCTCCACCGCCGCAGGCCGCCCGGCTGCGACGTAGGCGAGCCGATTGAACAGGCGCTCGACTTCATCGAGCGTGGCTTCGCGCGCCTGCGGGCCGGACGCCAGGGCAACGATGGCGGCACCGGCGGCGCCGGAAACGTCAAGCACATGCGCACCCCGTGTACGCAGTGCGGAAACATGCGGCATCACCACGTCCTCGACCTCGGCGATGGCAGCCTCCAGCATGGCCTCGCGCGGCGGAAAGGCCATGCCGACCCGCTGCGCCAGCGCGGCCAGACTCCACGGCAACGCGATGTCGGCCTCGCCCGCCGGGGCACGGAACACCAGCGGATCGGCCGCCAGATCGAACACCGCATGCGGGCCGCTGCTCACGGCAACGCTCCGTCGTCGGCGGCATTCAGACCCGGACCGTCCAGGCCGCGGACCCCGCGCTGCAATGCCAGGATCGCCGCGTGGGTGCGGTCGCTTGCGTCCGGCTTGGACAGGATGTTCTTCATGCGTGCTTTCACCGTTTGCCCGGATTGGAAATCGCCATGCGCCTGCGCTGCCCCCTCGGGAGAGTGCCAGCCCATGCCTCCCGCCATGGAGGCGATCATCCCCCATCTGCCACCCGCGTGAGCATGGGCCAGCCCTCAGTCCGCCCATGCCGGAGTCACGGCATGACCGGCAACTCGTGCGGGCGCAAGTCGAACACCAGCACCTCGGCCTGCCTGCCGCCGCCGAAATGCAGCGCGCCCGGATCGCGCAGGCGCAGGCCGTCGCCTTGGTCGTAGCGCACGCCGTTCAACTCGATCGAACCGCGCGCCACGTGCACATAGGCATGGCGCCCGGCGGGCAGGTCGAGCGTGGCCGATTCGTCACCGTCGAACAGGCCCGCGTACACGCGCGCATCCTGGTGGATCTGCAACGAACCTTCGTCGCCTTCCGGCGACAGCACCAGCGCCAGCCGGCCGCGCTTGCTGGCCGTGTCGAACAGCTTCTGCTGGTAGCGCGGCTTATGACCTGTGCGGTCGGGCACGATCCAGATCTGCAGGAAGTGCACCGTGTCCTGCGCGGAGTGGTTGTACTCGCTGTGCGCCACGCCGGTGCCCGCGCTCATGATCTGCACGTCGCCGGGCAGGATCACCGAGCCGGTGCCCATGCTGTCCTTGTGCTCCAGCGCACCCTCCAGCACGTAGGAGAAGATTTCCATGTCCCGATGCGGGTGGGTGCCGAAACCCTGGCCCGGCGCCACCCGGTCGTCGTTGATCACGCGCAGATCCGAGAAGCCGATCTGTTCGGGGTTGTAGTAGTTGGCAAACGAGAAGGTATGCCGCGAGGACAGCCAGCCGTGGTTGGCCACGCCCCGCATGCCGGCCTTGATGACGTCGTTCATGTGCTGCTCCTCCAGGTGGGTGGATGGGTGTGCTGCACCCGTGGAGCGCATCCTAGTGTGGCCTCATTGGCGTATAAATCCGCCATCCATTGAAATACTGTCAATCAATACATGACAAAAAATCCCGTCGAGGACATGCGCGTGTTCCGCGAGGTGCTGGATGCCGGCAGCTTCACTGCCGCCGCCGACCGGCTCGACACGTCCAAGCAGTTGGTCAGCCGGCGCATCCAGTCGCTGGAGGAAAGATTGGGCGTGCGCCTGCTCAACCGCACCACGCGGCGGCTGTCGCCGACGCCCTTGGGGCTGGCCTATCTGGAGCGCGCGCGAGAGATCCTGCTAGCCGTCGAAGAGGCCGAAGATGCCATCGGCCAGCAGGGCTCGCGCTCGCGCCCGCGCGGCCGCCTGCGCGTCAGCGCGCCGATGTCTTTCGGCACCCTGCATCTGGCGCCGCGCATGCCGGCCTTCCTCGCCGCCTATCCGGAGGTCGAGCTGGCGATGGATCTGAACGACCACATGATCGACCT
>DMID01000177.1:0-295 GCA_003449195.1 Lysobacteraceae bacterium
GAAGGGCGGCAGCGCAGGATCGAAAAACGGCCGCAGCTCGGCCGGGTCACGGGTGATCATGGACGTCCCTCGCCGCTCAGGCAGCCTGACGGGTTTGCGTGACCTGCAGCGCGCGCTCCACCAGCGCCCAGTCGGCGCCGGGACGGTGCGCGCCTTCGCTGAGGATCTGGCGGAAGGCACGGCCGCCGGGCTGGCCGTGGAACAGGCCCAGCACGTGGCGGGTGAAATGCTTCAACGCCATGCCTTCGCCCAACCTGCGCTCCACGTACGGGCGCAGGCCGCGCAGCAGGTCGGC
>DMID01000177.1:368-9778 GCA_003449195.1 Lysobacteraceae bacterium
CGGTGTCGAGCCGATGCAGCAGATACGGGTCGTGATAGGCGGCGCGGCCGAGCATCACGCCGTCCACCTGCCACAATTGCGCACAGGCGGCATCGAAATCGGCAATGCCGCCATTCAACACCACCGGCAAGTCCGGGCATTCGCGCTTGAGGCGATGCGCCCAGTCGTACTTGAGTGGCGGCACCTCGCGATTTTCCTTCGGCGACAAGCCCTTGAGCCACGCGTTGCGCGCGTGCACGACGACCATCGCCGCCCCGGCCGCGACCACGCCATCGACAAACGCGGCAAAACGCGGATAGCTGTCGTCGTCATCCACGCCAAGCCGGCATTTCACCGTGACCGGGACGGGCTTGCCCGAAGCCGCCAGCGCATCGCGCATCGCCGCCACGCAGTCGGCCACCAGCGCCGGCTCGCGCATCAGGCAGGCACCGAACCGCCCGGCCTGCACGCGGTCGGACGGGCATCCGCAGTTGAGGTTGACCTCGTCGTAACCCCGATCCCGCGCGATGCATGCCGCCCGAGCCAGCAACGCCGGCTCGCTGCCGCCCAGTTGCAAGGCCAGCGGATGTTCGACCGGATCGAAGCCGAGCAAGCGTTCGCGATCGCCATGGATCGCGGCATTGGCGTGCACCATCTCCGTGTACAGCCGCGCGTGCGGCGCAAGCGCACGATGGAACATGCGGCACTCGCGGTCCGTCCAGTCCATCATCGGGGCGACGGAAAGGCGCACGGATGCCTCGTAGCGCGATTTTTCGCGCAATTCCAACGAGTTGCGCGTGTTTTCGTGTTCCTCAGTTGCGCTCATGATCGGTCAATTTCGCGAGTTTTCGGGCGCCCATTGCTACGCTGGATGCTACGAAAACGGCCATGTAGCATCGGCCATATGGGAACCATCGTCAGTCGTCGTCGCAAAGACGGATCACTAGGTTACACGGCCCAGATCCGCATCCACCGGCAGGGCAAGTGCATCCATTCCGAGTCGGAGACCTTCGATCGCCGTCAGCTGGCCACCGAGTGGATGCGTCGCCGGGAGGCCGAACTGGATCAGCAGCGCGCCCGTGGCGAGCCGCTGGGCAAAGGCTCGACGCTGGCCGAGCTGCTGGAGTGGTACGGCAAGGACATTAAAGAACTGACGCCCTGGGGCCGAACCAAGGAAGCCGACCTCAAGCGGCTGGCCAGCTACGACATCGCCAAGAAGAACGTACTGCGCCTGACGACCGCCGACTACATCGGCCATGTCGAGGCGCGTCGGCGCGAGGGTGCAGGCCCCGCCACCGCCAACAACGACCTGATCTGGCTGCGCCAGGTGCTGCGATCCGCCCGCGCCTCGCTGTCCGTGCCCATCGACCTGCAGCTGCTGGAGGATGCCTCGCACGAGCTCCGCCAGCGCCGCGTCATCGGCAAACCCAAGGAGCGCCAGCGGCGGGTTCTGGCTGCCGAGGAGAAGACCCTGCTGGATCACTTCGCGGTGCGTGACGTGCGCGCCGAGATCCCGATGGCCGACATCATCCGCTTCGCCTTGCTGACCGCCCGCCGACAGGAGGAGATCACCCGCCTGAAATGGGCTGACCTCGACCGCGACAAGGGCATCGCCTGGCTGGACGACGTGAAGCACCCGCGCAAGAAGATCGGCAACCGCCGCGCCTTCCGCCTGCTCTCCGAGGCCTGGGAGGTCATCGACCGGCAACCCAAGGTCATGGCGGAAGGCCCGGACGGGAAGCAGGTACCAGACCCACGAGTGTTCCCTTACAACCCTAAGTCTGTCGGCGCCAACTTCACCCGGGCCTGCCGACTCCGCGGACTCCATGACCTCCATTTCCACGACCTGCGCCATGAGGCGACGTCCCGCCTATTCGAGCGCGGCTACGACATCCCGGAGGTCGCCCAGTTCACCCTGCACGAGTCTTGGACGACCTTGAAGCGGTACACCCACCTGCGGCCGGAACAGGTCGAGGAGCGCCCCGCAAAGGCCGCTCCCTGACTCACTTGCCATTTATATCAATACGGATATAGTGATGCCCACCAAACCAATCGAGTTCCTGGGCGACTCCCTGCGCAGCCTGCGGGAGTTCCCGGATGACGCGAAGCGGGATGCCGGATACCAGTTGGATCGCGTGCAGCACGGATTGCAGCCGGACGACTTCAAACCCATGCCGACGATCGGCAAGGGCGTCGAAGAGATCCGGGTACGCGACGAGACCGGCACCTACCGCGTCATCTACACGGCTCGATTGGCCGATGCGGTCTACGTGCTTCATGCCTTCCAGAAGAAGACGCAGGCCACATCGAAGCGCGACATCGACCTGGCGAAGCAACGCTTCGCCCTGCTGGACAGGAAGTGACCATGAGCAAGACCAAGACCGAACGATTCGCCAGCGTCTGGGATGCACTTGCCGACACCGGCGAGGAAGCCGCGAACCTCAAGGTGCGTGCCGAGCTGATGCGGAAGATCGCCGCGCTGATCCAGGAGAGCGGCTGGACGCAAGCTGCGGCTGCGGAACGCTGCGGCATCACCCAGCCACGCATGAACGACCTGCTTCGGGGGCGCATCTCGCGCTTCTCGCTTGATGCGCTGGTGAACATCGCGGCCTCACTGGGAAGACAGGTTCACGTCGAACTTGAGGCTGCATAACCACGGGAGCGAGACATGCAGGAGCACACCTACCGCATCGATCCGATCAGGGCCGAAAGCGCATTGGAACCTCAGCTGGCGGAGGCGCTTGAAGGCATCCCGGGCTGGTCGGCGGACGAATGGGATGATGTCCCCGGGAAAATCACCGGATGGCAGCTCTCTTTCATGCGCAATCGGCAGACCATCGAACAGCGGGAGTTTGAGGGAACCGATGTCGGCTTCGACCAGGCACAAGATGTCGGAAAGACTTGGCTGGCCATCAATGGCGCCGACAGCACCTCGCAATGGTTAGCTGGCTCGCTCGAAGCCATGCGACGCATGAACTGCGACCCGGAATTCCGGCACCGCATCAGCAAGAGAGGATTCTGAAGTGAGCGACCGCCCGTTCCGACTGGGTCCCGACCCGAATCGCACCTACATGGAGCGATGGAACGAGATGCACCCTGATCGCTATGGCAGGCCCGACTCTCCGGCGGAAACGGAATACGAGCGCCGCCGCTGGTCCTCGGATGATGCGGGCGAGGCCGGCACCGCGGCTTCGCCTGGTGGATTCCTAGAATCCCTCCTCGGCCTAGCCATCTTCATCCTGTCGCCGGTCATCGGCCTACTCGTGACGCTGCCGCTTTACCAGTGGACGCACCCGGACAGCCTGACACCTGGATGGATTCTCAGCTACTCAGCTGCATTCATGGTCGCCACGTTCGCCGGCGCTGTGCTTGTCTACGTGCTACGCCGAGCGCTGCTCATCCTTGCTCTAGCAGCCTTGATGTTCAGCATCGGATACACCGCTTGGCATCTGTGGATCGCCTGAGCATTCACTGATCCATGTCGCTCCGCGACGGGCGTGCCATCCCGGCACTGGGCCGCCGTCCTGGCGACCTCTCGCCGCGTCCTGCGGCTCGCCGGATTCTTGCGATCCGGCTTGGTCGGCATGGGGAAACTAACACCGACGGCTGTGCTAACAATCGCAACCTGATGGTCGGCCACATCCCAAGCGACTACTTCTGAAGTTTCAGCCCTTTCCAACTACGCCTTCGGCGACGCAGGCTTCAGCCGAAGGTAATCGGCAAGCCTAACAAGATCGATGCCATCAAGCTCGCGCCGAGCACGTTCGGCCACAATCGCATCATCGCGCTCGACATCCACGACCCTGCACTTCCGGATCTCGCCCACGTTGGCATCGATGACTTCAATCGAGCGCCGCAGCTTCGCCAGCTGCAGCTTGAACCTGACGTTCCTGCGGGCGTACACGGTCGCCCTCAGAACCACGACGACGATCTTAAGACTTTCGGCAACAGCTCTAACCCGGGCCATCATAAGCGGCGCTCCAGTCAATCGGCCTGCTCCTTAGACCATCGAAGCATCGCATCGATTGTATGCCTGTATAGGCCAAACTCCTTGGCGATGTCCGCGGCCGCAAACCCCTTGGCACTCATTTCCTTGACCTTTGGCGCGAGGGTGTTCCACTCCATGATCTCATTCGTTGTTGGATCGATGTTCTCGATCTCTCTCGCCTTAGCAGCCCAAATCTCTCGAAGTCTCTTTACCACCTTGCTCACAGCCTGGCGCGAGACTCCGAGCTGATCGGCGATCTGTGACTGGGTAAGCCCCCGCCCCATCAATGCAGCCACCCGATCCCTCAGCTTCGGACTCCTTACAGGAACCACCCCACCTCGAAGATCATTCCTATGAATGTCGTAGGCGATCTTGGCCGCTTCCTGGCGATCGACTCCTTTCGTCGGGAGCAACCTGTCCACGAATCCGCATCGCGACCGTTCATACAAGCGCCAGCGTAGCTTGCGGATTCCGTCTGCTCGTTTCCTGTCAGCCCAGTACCGCGTCCGATCATTTGATGGGACGTGCAGCCAGCAGTACTTCGAACTCAAGCTGACACTGCTCCGCAGACCGTCCAATGGACCAAACACCAGTCGCTTGTAATACTCGTACTTTGTCGTCTCGCGCCAGCAGATCGTGCAGTATTGATTCGTCGTCCTCAGTGTCGCGGCATGAAAAAGCCGGGATCTGTTCTCTTCAGCAATTGTCGCCAGTGACAGCCCCGTCCGTCGGGCCAACACCTCTTCGCTGACCAGTTCCTGTCGGAGGCCCGCTTCAATCTCCACTCGCAGAATCTTCTGCCTAACGACCGCACTCCATTCATACCCATTCGAATCATCCGCACCACGCAGCTCGATCAGGTTCCGGAAAAGAAAGATCATCGCGTTGAGCGAACCCAGCCACCTCTCAACAGAGGACGCTTCCGCTGTACGGGCCCTCGGAGTCGCTTCTTTCTCCAGCCACCGATCCAGGCCGCGACGACCATCTGAGCCGGAGAGCAACTCCTCGGCCGAATCGCGAGCGGCAACGAGAAGCACATGCCAGGAGCTGATGCAGCGAACTACCTCATTCGCTGAGTTTGCATCCACGCGCCCTCCATCTGGAAGAACCTTCCCGCACTTGGATGCCTTCATGTCGAACAACGATGGATGGACAGCCGTAGCCAGAACTCTTGGGGGGGGCGAAACACCTGCCCACGGCACGTCTATGTGTTCTTCCAACAAACGCCACAGCGAGTAGCGTCGAGAAACTGTCGTGTAGGACGCGTCGAGTCTCCTGGAGAACTCGCGCAGGCCATCGCACAAAGCCGACGCCACACCGGGCGTAGGCACTGCGAACTCTTGCCGAATGTCCTCGACAATCCCCCTCCTGCGCTCACGAAAGATCTCGGCAACGCGTCCCATCAGGCCTGATCCTGTCAACCTTTTTATTCAATAACGCGGCATTTATCTGCAGGCTACATCAGAAGAGCATTCCTTGCATCAACTGACTACGGCTGCTCGCAGATGACATCTACTGTCGACCTGATCGCCGAACGGTATGGCGCCCCACTGATCCCGATCGAAGCTGTCGCAGAGATCCTCCGACGCAAGCCCAACGCGTTGCGGATGCTGGTGAACAACGGGCACGGTGACGAAGAACTGGCGAGCAAGCTGCGTTCCTGCCAAGCCCGCCTCGGGCGACGCGTCATGTTCCGGGTGGTCGATATCGCCCGTCTGATCGACGAGGCGTGACGTGACCACTGACCGGTCATACGTCATCGAGCATGAGGATATGGGCGCCACGCTCATCCCGACCAGAGTGATGCTTGACCCCCGGATTCCCCTGAAAGCAAGAGGACTCTACGCAGTCCTTCGAAGCATTCCGGCGGGTACTCGTCTCAACGACGCCGCTCTCCAGTCACTTTCCTACCACGACGGAAGGGATGCCCTGCGCGCCGCCAAGCGCATCCTTTGCCGGCATGGCCTCCTCCGGGTTCAGCAAGATCGAGCGCACGCCGGTCGCTTCTCGAGAACCGTATGGCTTCTGCGCGCTGAGGCTGAGCGAACCACCGCAGACGGGAAATCCGTCCGCGGCTTGTCCGGCGACGGTCTTCCCGGCCGCGGTCACTCCGATGACGGGAAATCCGTCCACGGTCGAAAGCCTGATCCTGCAAGCGGTGCAGGAGCATTCCTTGACCCGTCCTCTGACGTACGTAGTAGTAGTACTTCTTCTAAAACTACTACGTACAGCGAACGACAATCGCCCGGGGAACGCCACCTGATAGCGCCCACCAGCCTGCCAACGGCTCAGGCCCACGTCGCGCTTCGCATGGTGTCCTCTCTGCCGCCCGATGTCGCACAGGAAGTTCTGGACGAGCTAGAAGGCATCAAACGGAGAGGGGCGATCAAGAAGACGTGGGAAGCATGTCTTCGAGGCATCGTCCGAGCTGCTGAGAAAGGGGAGTTCAATTTCACAGTTGGACGCGAAGTCCTCGCCGATCGTGATCGCCGTATCGCGGAGCATCAACTGACGGCTCAGCGGGAGGCCGAGCGACGGGCTCGAAAGCCATCAAGCCCGGACTTTGCCAAGGCTCGACTGAAAGAGATCAGTTCGCTTCTTGGAAGCCAGGAGGCTGCATGCTGAACGCTCCTGGAGCACCGCAGAAGTTCAGCACGCTGAACTCAAAGTCCAGCATGCTGGACTTTTTGTGGGGAGTGCAGGATAGCCTTGGCGGTGCCAAGGCCCGGGATTTCTCCCGGATGCCCCACTCCCCACCAGTCCAGCAGCTACACGGAGGCACGTCATGCCCCGCGTAGAAACCAGTCTGGATCGCGCCACGAAGGATGCGTTCCACAACCTGGCAAAGCAGTCAGGGACGACCGAGGCAGCTCTCCTCCGGCGGGTTGTCGCCGCCGTGGTGAAATCGAACCCGGCAGCCAGCTCCGACCATCATGGAGAAGCCAGTCGTTCGATGCGGCTCACGGTTCGGGTGACGCCAGAGGTCTTTGAAGCCGTCACCAAGACAGCACTCGAGGCCGGGACGACCCGACCAGGCGTCGTACTTGGCACGCTACGGGCGAGATTCCTCCAGGCACCAACACTGCTCCCAGTGGAGGCGGCGGCCGTCGGACGCGCTGCCTACCAGCTCTCCATGGTCGGCACGAATCTCAACCAGCTCACCCGGTTCATCCACCAAGGAAGACTGGAAACGCTGGCCGAGCGCGACCCGGTGCTCGCATCGGCCACATCGGCGGTCATCGCCTTGCGCGAAAGCATCCATGCGCTGATGGAAACGGCTACCACCCGCTGGGCACCTGGGGAGGGCTGGAAATGAACCAGTCGATTGAGGCCTTGGATCGCCTCCTCCGTGGCCCCGTCCGGTGGCGGAAGGCACCTCCCGATCAAGGCACAAAACGCCGGCGCCCTACGCTAGCCGAAGACCTGCAGACCGTCGCCCGCGTGACCTCAAGGACGCCGGAGGTGATGGTGCGGATATCAGGCAAGGCCAAGGGCGCGAAGCACGTCGAAGAGCACCTGCGCTACATCACCCGTGATGGCGAGTTGTCCGCCGAGGACGAAAGCGGCCGCCTCGTTACTGGCCGACGGATGGTGAAGGAAACCGCAGCGACCTGGATGGAAGGCAGTGCGCTCAATCGGCGCAGCAACAGCCGCGACACGGTCAACATCATCCTGTCGATGCCGCCCGGCACGGACAGGGAAAGGCTCCTGGCCGCCGCGCGCCAGTTCGGCCGGGAGACATTCGGCGCCGACCACTCCTATCTGCTCGTCCGCCACGACGACACCGACCATCCGCATTGCCACCTGACCATACGCGCTCTGGCCTTCTCGGGTCGTCGCCTGAATCCCAAGCGCGATGACCTGCAGGCGTGGCGCATCGCCTTCGCGGCGGCCTGCCGCGCACACGGCATTGCCGCCGAGGCCACGCCCAGGCACACCCGGGGTGCACTGCGCAAGAGCAAGAGGCAGGCCGTGTTCCACGCTGACAAGGCGAAGCGATCGACGGTGCAGAAGGCGAAGTTGCAGGAAGCTCTGATGGCCGTCATGCGCCCATCGGCTGCGCCGCTCGAACCAGATAGGGCGGCGTTGGAGCAGAACGTCCTAGTCCGAGCCGACTGGAATCAGCTTGCCGAAGAACTTTCTCGAGCATCCGCCGGCAAAGGCCAGGCACTTGCACACCAGATCCGCCAGTTCCTCGCCGAAATGCCTGCGGCCGAGACCGAACGAATGCAGCTACAGAAGCAGTTGCGTCGCCATCTCCAACAACAGAAGGAGCAAGAACATGCGAAACCCGAAAGGACGCTTTGAAGACTTGGCCAGTCTCCAGACCGGCGAATCCGGCCGTGCAATGCGGATGTTCCTGATGGCCTACGAGTACGGGAGCACTACCGTCCCCCTAACCCGATGCGCCGAACTATTCGGCTACTCGCCTGATGAGGCAGCCAAGCGAGCCGCCCGTGCAGCATTGCCTGTACCTGCGTTCCGATGCGGTAGCCAGAAATCCCCTTGGCTGGTCAACGTGGAAGACCTCGCCGACTACATAGAGAGCCAGCGACGCCAGGCACTCCAGGAGTGGCAGAAGGTCAACGGCATCACGCACCGCCTGTCCTGAAATCCGCACCAAGGGCGAAGGGTCACGCCCGGCGATCAAGCCGAAGCTCGAGGCATCCCTCCATTGCGATCCGGCCGCATTCAGCCGGCAGTTCACCGCACTAGGAGCAGACCAATGTCCACGGTCAAGAACAAGGCGCTAGTCGTCATCACGATCTCGCCTAACCGCATCGCTACTACCTCGATGGAGCCGAACGGCTTCGACACGTGGCACAGCCGCTTCGTACGCCCCATCGTCTCGGCTACAGTCATGGCGGGCATCACCTGGGTAGCCAGTAGTACTGCTTCACTTGTCGACACGTCAGCCAGCTTCTGGATTGGCATCGCCGGCATGCTCGCCACCGGCATGATGCTGTACCGAGAGCTGCTTCGATCCGGTCTCGTTCCCAACCGTATCGTTGGCGGTGCCCTCGTACTCGTCACGACCCAGCTCCCCGTCGCTTTCTCGATCGCCCCGTTTCTTCAAGTCAGCCCAACGCTTCTTGCCGCGATCAGCGCCGGCATGGCGGTCGGATGGCTAGGGCACGCGCTTGGCCTGCTCAAGAAGGGAGACGTGCCGTGCACGACCGCCGCCTGATCGTTCTGATCTTTCTGATCCTGACAACGGCCTGCGTTGGCGGCTGCTCGATGCAAGACAGCCCAACCACGCGAGCCGAGAGCGAACCGCTTGCCGATTGCTTGACGTTGACCGCGCCCCGGAACCGCGACTACCGAATTGCAGCAAAGCGGGAATGCCTCGCACAGCCCTCACTCGATGCCCGTATGAAATCCAAGGGCTGCCTGGTGATCCAGGAGGTTGGCCGCTGCCTGACCGACGTCCCCCCGCTTTCAG
>DMID01000152.1 GCA_003449195.1 Lysobacteraceae bacterium
CCGAACGGGCTGGCGCCGTACAGCATCAGGCCCGGCCGCGCCCAGTCGCTGTGTGCCTGCGGCCAGGCCAGCAGGGCCGGCGAATTGCTGATGCTCAGCTTCGACGGCAGGCCGGCATAGGCCTGGGCCTGCACGGCCAGTTGCTCGCCGGTGCGGGGGCTGTCCAGCTCGTCGGCACGGGCGAAGTGGCTCATCAGCACCACCTCCTCCACCTGCGGCAGCCCGTGCAGACGCTGCCACGCGGCGTGGTAATCGCCGGCGGCGAAGCCGAGCCGGTGCATGCCCGAATCCAGCTTCAGCCACACCTTCAACGGCTGCGGCAGCGAGGCGCGGGCGATGGCGTCGATCTGCCAGTCCGCCGCCACTGCGGTCCACAGGTGGTGGCGGCCGATCAGTTCCAGCTCGCTTTCCTCGAAGAAGCCTTCCAGCAGCAGGATCGGTGCGCCGATGCCGGCTTCGCGCAGGGCGATGGCCTCTTCCAGGAAGGCCACGGCAAACCCGTCCGCCTCCGCCAGCAGCGCCTGTGCGCAGCGCGCGGCGCCGTGGCCGTAGGCATCGGCCTTGATCACCGCCAGCGCGCGCTGGCCGCCCAGTTCGCGGCCGACGCGGTAGTTGTGGCGCAGGGCGGACAGGTCGATCAGGGCACGGGCAGGACGCATGGGGAAAAGACCGGAAAAAGGAACGGAATAGTGTGCGCCTGTCGCGCTCAGGCGGCGTAGCGCGCGATCGACAGGCCTTCGCCGTCGATGCCGGGGGTCTGCCCGCTCATCAGTTCGGACAGGTAGCGCGCCGAACCGCAGCTCATCGTCCAGCCCAGCGTGCCGTGGCCGGTGTTGAGCCACAGGTTGGGGTAGCGGGTGGCGCCGATGACCGGCGTGCCATCAGGCGTGGCCGGGCGCAGCCCGCTCCAGAACGTCGCGCTCGGCAGGTCGCCGCCGCCCGGATAGAGGTCGTTGACCACCATTTCCAGCGTCTGCCTGCGGCGCGGCGGCAGCGGCAGCTCGTAACCGGACACCTCGGCCATGCCGCCGACGCGGATGCGCCGATCGAAACGGGTGATGGCCACCTTGTAGGTTTCGTCGAGGATGGTGGACACCGGCGCACGCGCCTCGTCCACGATCGGCACGGTCAGCGAGAAGCCCTTCAGCGGATATACCGGCAGTCGGATGCCGAGCGGGGCGAGCATCTGCGGCGAGAAGCTGCCCAGCGCAAGCACGTAGCGGTCGGCGGTTTCCATCTTGCCGTCGATGCGCACGCCGGTGACCTTCGCCCCGTCGCTCTCGATGGCTTCGATGCGGGCGCCGTAGCGGATCTCCACGCCGGCGTCCGCCGCCAGCGCGGCCAGCCGGGTGGTGAACAGGTGGCAATCGCCGGTTTCGTCCAGCGGCGTGCGCAATGCGCCCACCAGTGGCACAGGAGCATCGGCCAGCGCCGGCTCCAGCGCGACGATGCCGGCGCGGTCGAGCAGCTCGCACGGCACGCCGTAGCGTTGCAGCACTTCGATGTCGCGCGCCGAGGCGTCCACCTGCTGCTGGGTGCGGAACAGCTGCAACGTGCCCAGCTGGCGGCCTTCGTACTGGATGCCGGTGGCCTCGCGCAGCTCGTGCAGCGCCTGCCGGCTGTATTCGGTCACCCGCACCATCCGCGACTTGTTGATCTCGTAGCGGTGCGCGCTGCAATTGGCCAGCATCTGCAGCAGCCAGCGGTACTGGTGGATATCCGCCGTGGGCTTGATCGCCAGCGGCGCATGGCGCTGGAACAGCCACTTGACGGCCTTCAACGGCACGCCGGGCGCGGCCCACGGCACGGCATAGCCGAACGAAAGCTGGCCGGCGTTGGCGAAGCTGGTTTCCAGCGCGGGGCCGGCCTCGCGTTCGATCACCGTCACTTCGAAGCCGGCCTGGCGCAGGTACCACGCGCTGGTCGTTCCTATCACGCCACTGCCGAGCACCAGCACCCGCATCTCGCACGCCTCCGGTTCGGGAACATTCCCTGCCATTGAGCAGCAGGGAAAACGATGTCGGAAGTATATGAATGCGCTGGCAGGCGAATTCCCCCAATTGTCGCGGGATTTTAGGTAAATTCACCGCAAACCCACACTCGTGCCACGCACCATGCCGCGCCCCCACCGCGAACTGGACCGCATCGACCGCAAGATCCTGCGCGTGCTGCAGCAGGACGGCCGCATTTCCTTCACCGAGCTGGGCGAGCGCGTCGGCCTGTCCACCACGCCCTGCACCGAGCGCGTGCGCCGGCTCGAACGCGAAGGCGTGATCACCGGCTATCACGCGCGGCTGGACCCGCAAAGCGTCAAGGCCAGCCTGCTGGTGTTCGTCGAGATCAGCCTGGCCTACAAGTCCGGCAACATCTTCGAGGAATTCCGCCGCGCCGCGCTCAAGCTGCCCAACGTGCTGGAATGCCACCTGGTTTCGGGCGACTTCGATTACCTGATCAAGGCCCGCATCAACGAGATGGCCTCATACCGCAAACTGCTCGGCAGCACGCTGCTGACCATGCCGCACGTGCGCGAGTCCAAGAGCTACATCGTGATGGAAGAGGTCAAGGAAACCCTGGCGCTGCCGATCGAGGACTGAGCCGGCCCGCCCGGGTCATTCACTTGCCGTCGACGACCTTTCTGCCCTTTCCGTAGGGCATGGTCTGGTAGTACTTGCCGGTCTTCGGGTCAAGCGCGCGGCCGTCGGACAGGCGCACCCAGTCGTTGAGCGGTTCGCCGTTCCGGCCGTAGACGCCGCTGCCCGACGACGCCGGGCGCACGCTGCGCTCGGCCTCGCCGGATGCCTGCGCGTTCCCGGCCGGGGTTCCGGAGGAAATCGCC
>DMID01000174.1:0-225 GCA_003449195.1 Lysobacteraceae bacterium
CGCCACGCGCTGGCGCTGGCCGAACGCGCACAGCGCGAGCACGACGAGATCCCGGTCGGCGCGGTGCTGGTCGGTGCCGACGGCGGGTTGCTGGGCGAGGGCTGTAACCTCAACATCTCCACCCACGACCCCAGTGCGCATGCCGAAATCGTGGCGATGCGCGAGGGCGGGCGCGCGCTCGGCAACCATCGTCTGGTCGGCACCACCTTGTACGTGACGCTGGAA
>DMID01000174.1:249-6165 GCA_003449195.1 Lysobacteraceae bacterium
CCCTGCGCGATGTGCGCGATGGCGCTGGTGCATGCGCGCGTGGCGCGCGTGGTCTACGGGGCAGCCGATACCAAGACCGGGGCCTGCGGCGGCGTATTCGACCTGATCGGCGATGCGCGCCACAACCACCGCATCGAAGTCGTGGGCGGCGTGCTCGGCGACGATGCCGGCAAGCGTCTCAGCAATTATTTCCGGGCCAAACGCGGGCGCCCGCCGCTGGCGTGAGCATGATGCAACGGAAAGCGGTCGTGGGCGGCTGCGTTATCATGCGTGCTTTCCGATGCACCACGAGATGCCATGTCCAGCCCCGCTACGCACAGTGACCGCCTGATCTGGATCGACCTGGAAATGACGGGGCTGGATACCGACCACGACGACATCCTCGAAATCGCCACCGTCGTCACCGATGCCCAGCTCAACGTGCTGGCCGAAGGCCCGGAACTGGCCATCGCGCACCCGCTGGCCACGCTCGAAACCATGGACGACTGGAACCGCAATCAGCACCGGCATTCGGGCCTGTGGCAGCGCGTGCTCGACAGCGATGTCACCGTCGGCCAGGCCGAAGCGCGCACCATCGCTTTCCTGCAGGAGTGGGTGCCGGCCGGCGCTTCGCCGATGTCGGGCAATTCGATCTGCCAGGATCGGCGTTTCCTGCACCGGCAGATGCCGCGGCTGGAAAAGTATTTCCATTACCGCAACCTCGACGTCAGCACCCTGAAGGAGCTGGCTCGGCGCTGGGCGCCGGACGTGCTGGCCTCGCATCGCAAGCGGGCCTCGCACACGGCCCTGAGCGACGTGCACGATTCGATCGACGAGTTGCGCCACTACCGCAGGAACATCGGCGCACTGGCCGGCTGAGTTTCGATGCGGAGCAGGGCCTTGCCATCTGCTCCGGCGGTACGCACGGCGCAGGTGGCGCGGGTTCAGTTGTCGCTCTTGGCAAACGCTTGCGAAGGCGCGATGTCACCGTCGTCGCCGACCGGCTTGCTCAACACCTCGGCCAGCGGCCGGCCATCGGCATCGTGGTGGTACACGTGCAGGTCGCGCTGCGGGTAGGGCAGTGACAGGCCGCTGGCGACGATGTCGTCGCGGATGGATTCGAGCAGCTGGCTCCTGGCGCTGCCGACGTCGCCGGTATTGGCCCAGGCGAACAGGGTCAGGTTGACCGAGCTGTCGCCAAGGCTGGCCACCTGCACGAACGGTGCAGGCTGTTCCAGCACGAAGGCGTTTTTCCCGGCGATGTCCAGCAGGATGCGCTGCGCCTGTTTCAGGTCATCCTCGTAACTGACGCCCACGGTGATGTCGATGCGCCGTTGTGGACGCGTGGTGAGGTTGGTGATGGGGGCCGTGGTGATCGAGCTGTTGGGCAGCACGATCACGCGGTTGTCGGCGGTGCGCAGCCGGGTCTGGAAGATGCGTACTTCCTCGACGATGCCTTCCAGCCCGGCGACGATCACGGTGTCGCCGACATGGAACGGGCGCAGCACGATCAGCATCACGCCCGAAGCGATGTTGGACAGCGAATCCTTCAGCGCCAAGCCGACGGCCAGGCCGACCGTGCCGAGGATCGTGACCGCCGAGGCGATCGGCACGCCGAGCTTGTCCAGCGCGGCAATGCCCACGATCATCAACGCAAGTGCGTAGGCGAGGTTGGAAAGGAACCCGTTGAGGGTGGCATCCATCCGCGCGCGCGTGTTGATGCGACGGATCACCCGGGCGATCCATTTGGCCAGCCACCACCCGATCAGCAGGATCGCGATGGCGGCCGCCCAGTTCTGCAGCACCTGCCACCAGTCGATCCCGCCGTGCGTGGTCAGCGGGACCGACTTGGCCAGTTCGGTGGCGATGTCCGGTGCTGCCGGCGCCGTCATGCCGCCTTCGACTTGGCCAGCCGCAGCCAGGTATCGACCACGGTATCCGGGTTCAGCGACAGCGACTCGATGCCCTGCTGCATCAGCCATTCGGCCAGGTCGGGGTGGTCGGACGGGCCCTGGCCGCAGATGCCGACGTACTTGCCCTTGGCGCGGGCCGCCTGGATGGCCATCGACAGCAGCTTCTTGACGGCCGGATTCCGCTCGTCGAACAGGTGGGCCACGATCGAGGAATCGCGATCCAGGCCGAGCGACAGCTGGGTCAGGTCGTTGGAGCCGATCGAGAAGCCGTCGAAGATGTCGAGGAACTCGTCGGCCAGCAGCGCGTTGGACGGCACCTCGCACATCATGATGACCTTCAGCCCGTTCTCGCCCTTCTTCAGGCCGTGCTTGGCGAGCACGTCGATCACCTTGCGGCCTTCTTCCAGGGTGCGCACGAACGGGATCATCACCCACAGGTTGTCCAGGCCCATCACGTCGCGCACGCGCTTGACGGCCTGGCATTCCAGCGCGAAGGCCGGCTCGAAGGACGGATCGACGTAACGGCTGGCGCCGCGGAAGCCGATCATCGGGTTCTCTTCGTGCGGCTCGTAGTTCTGGCCGCCGATCAGGTTGGCGTACTCGTTGGACTTGAAGTCCGACAAGCGCACGATGACCGGGTGCGGCGCGACCGAGGCAGTGATCGTGGCGATGCCTTCGGCCAGACGGTCCACGTAGAAACCCACCGGGTCGCCATAGCCGGCGATCTTGGCGTCGATCTTCTT
The DNA here is from genome assembly GCA_003449195.1 of Lysobacteraceae bacterium. GTDB lineage: Bacteria > Pseudomonadota > Gammaproteobacteria > Xanthomonadales > Xanthomonadaceae > Xanthomonas_B. The sequence goes on from DMID01000174.1 coordinate 2,885, forward strand.
TTTCGTGTCGGCGTCCTGGCGGTCGTATTCGAGCAGGGCCAGCGGATGGATGCCGATGTGGCTGGCGATGATCATTTCCAGACGCGCCAGGCCGATGCCGGCGTTGGGCAGCTGGCCGAAATCGAATGCACGCTCCGGGTTGGCGACGTTCATCATGATCTTCAGCGGCGCAGGCGGCATGTGCGCCAGATCCGTGGTGGTGCGCTCGAAGGGCAGGGCACCGTCGTAGATGTAGCCGGTATCGCCTTCGGCACAGCTCACCGTGACCTGCTGGCCGTCCTGCACCCGGTCCATCGCGTCGGCGGTGCCGACCACCGCCGGCACGCCCAGCTCGCGGGCGATGATGGCCGCATGGCAGGTGCGGCCGCCGCGATTGGTGACGATGGCGGCGGCGCGCTTCATCACCGGCTCCCAGTCGGGGTCGGTCATGTCGGCCACCAGCACGTCACCGGGCTGCACGCGGTTCATGTCTTCCAGCGAACGCACCACCCGGGCGGTACCGCTGCCGATCTTCTGGCCGATCGCGCGGCCTTCGGCGATCACCGTGCCGCGCTGGCCCAGTGTGTAGCGCTCGACCTGGGTGGCGTGGGCGCGCGATTTCACCGTCTCCGGGCGTGCCTGGACGATGTAGAGCTTGCCGCTTACGCCGTCCTTGGCCCATTCGATGTCCATCGGTCGGCCGTAGTGCTGTTCGATGGTCAGCGCCTGCTTGGCCAGCGCCTGCACGTCGGCGTCGTCGATGGAGAAGCGGCTGCGCAGCGCGGCCGGCGTGTCCTCGATGCGCACGCGCTCGCCGGGCACGTCCGAATACACCATGCGCACCAGCTTGCTGCCCAGCGAGCGGCGCAGGATCGCCGGCTTGCCGGCCTTCAGGGTGGGCTTGTAGACGTAGAACTCGTCCGGGTTGACCGCGCCCTGCACGACCATTTCGCCCAAGCCGTGGCTGGCGGTGACAAACACCACGTCGCGGAAGCCGGACTCGGTATCCAGGGTGAACAACACGCCCGAGGCGCCGCCGTCCACGCCCGAGCGCACCATCAGCTGCACGCCGGCGGACAGGAACACGTCCTCGTGCTTGAAGCCGTGGTGCACGCGGTAGGCGATGGCACGGTCGTTGTACAGCGAGGCAAACACTTCCTTGACCTTGTGCACCACGTCTTCGGCGCCGGTCACGTTGAGGAAGGTTTCCTGCTGCCCGGCGAAGGAGGCGTCCGGCAGGTCCTCGGCGGTGGCCGAGGAGCGCACGGCCACCGCCACGTCGCCGCCACCGTTCTCGGTGCTCAGCTTGGCGTAGGCATCGCGGATGTCCTTGTCCAGCTCGGGCTGGAGCGGAGCATCGATGACCCAGCCGCGGATCTGCTTGCCGGCGGCGGTCAGCGCGTCCACGTCTTCCACGTCCAGCGAATCGAGCCGGTCGTAGATGCGCTTGGTGAGGTCGTTGTGCGTGATGAAGGCCTTGAAGGCCTCCGCCGTGGTGGCATAGCCGCCGGGCACCGACACGCCGAGATTGGCCAGATGGCCGATCATTTCGCCCAGCGAGGAATTCTTGCCGCCCACGCGGGCCAGATCGGCCAGGCGCAGCTCATGCAACCACAGGATGTTCTCGTTCAAGCGCGATGCTCCGTATGGCCATCGCCCGAGGCGGGCTGAGTGGCCGCGTCCATGGGAAGAAGCCGATATGATGCAGCGCCATAACTGCCCGCACAAGGCAGATCAGACGCAAGTCCCATGGGTGCAGCAGGGAGGAAAACGATGTCAGACACGCGTCCGGTGTTCTACGTGTCCGATGGAACCGGTATCACGGCCGAAACCGTCGGGCATAGTCTGCTCACGCAATTTCCCGGGGCGAGCTTCGTCACCGACCGGATTTCCTTCGTCGACAATGCCGAAAAGGCCGAAGAGGCCGTGGCGCGCATCCGCGCGGCGGCCGATCGCTACCAGACGCGCCCGATCGTGGTGAACTCCTGCGTCGATTCGGGCCTGAGCGTGATCCTTGCCGAAAGCGGGGCGCTGATCCTGGACGTGTTCGCGCCGTTCATCGGGCCGCTCGAACAGGAATTGAACACGCAGCGGCACCTGAACGTCGGGCGCGCGCACGGGCTGGTGGATTTCGACACCTACCACCGGCGCATCAATGCGATGAATTTCGCGCTGACCCACGATGACGGCATTGCGGTGAACTACGACGAGGCCGACGTGATCCTCGTGGCCGTGTCGCGTGCCGGCAAGACGCCCACCTGCATCTATCTGGCATTGCACTACGGCGTGCGCGCGGCCAACTATCCACTGACCGACGAGGACCTGGAGAGCGACCGGCTGCCGCCGCGCCTGCGCAACTACCGGCGCAAGCTGTTCGGCCTGACCATCGACCCGGAACGGCTGCAGCAGATTCGCCAGGAACGCCGCCCCAACTCGCGCTACTCGGATCCGGAAACCTGTCGGCGCGAGGTCAATGCAGCCGAAGCCATGTTCCGGGCCGAACGCATTCCCACGCTCAGTACCACGCACACGTCCATCGAGGAAATATCGAGCAAAGTCCTGGCCACGTTCGGCCTGCAGCGCGGCATGTTCTGAGTGTGCCGCCGGTCCTGTTCTTTGCCGCGGCGAAGGACAGGGGCGCGGCCACCGTGGGCGAGGGCGTTTTCGCACGGTTTGCATGCCGTGTAGGATCGGGCCATGCCCGAAGCTCACCACATACCCGATGCCCGCTATCCGCGATTGAGCCGTTTCGGTTGGCTCATGGCCCTGTATGCCGAGAATCACGACCGGCTGCTGCGTCTGTTCGAGCCGCGCGAGCTGAGGGCAGGGCGCTATGTGTCTTCCATCGGCGACGGGCTGGACCTCTACGTCGACGTCATCGAAACGCACCGCTACACGGTCGAGATGCGCTTGACCTACGGCCTCTGCGACCCGCAGACCGGCGAACCCGACCCATCGGCCTACGTGCGCTTCTATCGCGATGCCTTGCAGGTGGAGACCACGCATTGCTACGTCGGGCGGCGCTGGCAGGACGTGATGGGCTTGTACCCGCCGCCGGCGGAACTGATCAGCCACCGGATGCGGATGAACACCTTCCTCGGCAAATGGCTGCAATATCTGGCCGAACGCGGACACGGCGTTGCGACCCTGAAGCGTGACGACAGCTTTCCGCAGGCGGCAGGACAGCCAGCAGGGCCCGGCATGGTTGCATCGGTGGGCTGAAAAGACGAAGCCCCCTTTCGCGGGCTTCGGGGGATGGTGGCGTCCCCACGGGGATTCGAAACCCGGGCGCCACCGTGGAA
>DMID01000142.1 GCA_003449195.1 Lysobacteraceae bacterium
TGCTGCTGGCCGCCGCGCTGCTGGCCGGCGGACTGGCGGCACTGCTCGTGTTCGGCGGTCCCTGACCGCAACGCGCACCGCCGCCACGGGCGGCCAAGGTTGCGCCTGCAACCAAGAAATCCTGCCGGTTTGCGCTCTATTTTCGATGCACTGCGGCATACTGGGTGCCTGACTTCGCAGGTGTTCCATGACGCGCGCGTACAACTTCAGTGCAGGCCCGGCGACCTTGCCCGAGCCAGTGTTGCGACAGGCCCAGGCCGAGATGCTGGAATGGAACGGCGTTGGCGCCTCGATCGTCGAGATCAGCCACCGCAGTGCCGATTTTGTCGAGGTGGCGGCCCGCGCGGAAGCCGATCTGCGCACCTTGCTGTCGATCCCGGACGACTACGCCGTGCTGTTCCTAGGTGGCGGCGCGACCACGCAGATGGCCTTGCTGCCGCTCAACTTCGCCGCGCCCGGCCAGCGTGCCGATTACGTGGTCACCGGCCACTGGAGCAAGGTGGCGATCAAGCAGGCCAGGCCGTACGCGGACATCCACGTGGTGGCCGACGGCGAGCCGGGCGGCTTCCGCGACATCCCCGCACGTGCCGATTGGCGGCTCTCGCCCGATGCGGCCTACGTACACATCACCGCCAACGAAACGATCCACGGCGTCGAGTTTGTCGGTACGCCCGATGTGGGCGATGTGCCGCTGTTCGCCGACTTCAGCTCGTCCATCGCCTCCGAGCCCGTCGACGTGTCGAAGTACGGCTTGATCTACGCCGGCGCACAGAAGAACCTCGGCCCGGTCGGCATCTGCGTGGTGATCGTGCGCCGCGACCTGCTCGAACGCGCCGGCCAGCCGCGCGCGGACATCTTCACCTACGCTTCGCACGCTGCGCGCGATTCGATGCTCAACACGCCGCCGACGTGGAACTGGTACATGCTCGGGCTGACCCTGCGCTGGATGCTGGACGAAGGCGGCGTGGCCGAATTCGCCCGCCGCAATGCCGCCAAGGCCCGCCTGGTGTACGAGGCCATCGACGGTTCCGGCGGCTTCTACCGCAACGAGGTCGCCCCGGCGGTGCGTTCGCGGATGAACATCCCGTTCGTCCTGCCCGACGATGCGCTGACCTCCCGTTTCGTGGCCGAGTCCAAGGCCGCCGGCTTGCTGGCGTTGAAAGGCCACAAGGCCGTCGGCGGCATTCGCGCCTCGCTGTACAACGCGATGCCGCTGGCCGGTGCGCAGGCACTGGTCGAGTTCATGCACGATTTCAGCCGCCGCAACGGCTGACGGCACGCTTTTCGGAGACGACGCCAGATGGCCAAGACACCGGGCGCCAAGCGCCGCATTCCCGCGACGCAGGACAAACCCGCTCCCGCGCCGCCGGCCCTGTCCGACGTGCGCGCCAAGATCGACGAGATCGACCGCACCATCCAGTCGCTGATCGCCGAACGCGCGCGGTTTGCCCATCAGGTCGCCAAGGCCAAGGGCAAGCTGGCCGCCGCCGTGGACTATTACCGCCCCGAGCGCGAGGCACACGTGCTGCGCATGGTGGTGGACCGCAACGAAGGCCCGCTGTCGGACGAAGTGCTGGTGCACGTGTTCCGCGAGATCATGTCCGCCTGCCTGGCCCAGCAGGAACCGCTGAAGATCGGTTACCTCGGCCCGGAAGGCACATTCAGCCAGCAGGCGGTGCTCAAGCATTTCGGCCGCTCCGCGGTGGGGCTGCCGATGGCGACGATCGAGGAAGTGTTCCAGGAAGTCGAAGCCGGCAACGCCGACTTCGGCGTGGTGCCGGTGGAGAATTCGGGGCAGGGCACGATCCAGGTCACGCTGGACATGTTCCTCACCTCCGACCTCAAGATCTGCGGCGAGACCGAACTGCGCGTGCATCAGTACCTGCTCTCGCGCACCGGCCGCATCGACGACATCGAGCGCATCTACGGGCATCCGCAATCGTTCGCGCAGACGGCGGGCTGGTTGCGCGCAAACCTGCCCAAGGCCGAGAAGATCCCGGTATCGAGCAACGCCGAAGGCGCGCGCCGCGCCCGCAATGCCGACGACGCAGCCGCCATCGGCGGCGAAAGCGCCGCGCAGGTCTACGGACTGAAGAAGGTGTTCATGCGCTCGATCGAGGACGACGACGACAACACCACGCGTTTCCTCGTCATCGGCCGCAAGATCTTCCCGCCGTCCGGGCACGACCGCACCTCGATCCTCGTGTTCATCCACGACAAGCCCGGCGCCTTGTTCGACGTACTCAGCCCGTTCGCCCGCCACGGCATCAGCATGAACCGGATCGAATCCCGGCCCTCGCACCAGGCGCGCTGGGAATACGGCTTCTTCATCGACCTGTCCGGGCACGTCGAGGACGAGGGCATGAAGCAGGCGCTGGCCGAACTGAAGGCCCGTTCGGCCGAGATCAAGGTGCTGGGCTCCTATCCGGTCGCGCTGCCCTGAGCACGGCACGGCCGGATCACGTCCCCCTCATTTCCTCCGGTGCTTGCGCACCGTTCCCGAGACAGGCATGAGCAAGCAGAACTGGGTCGCCCGGCGCGGCCAGGCATTGAACGGCACCTTGGACATTCCCGGCGACAAGTCGGTATCGCACCGGGCGATCATGCTCGCGGCGCTGGCCGACGGCGTCTCGCGCATCGAAGGTTTCCTGGAAGGCGAGGACACCCGCGCCACCGCCGCGATCTTCGCGCAGCTGGGCGTGCGCATCGACACCCCGTCGCCTTCGCAGCGCATCGTGCACGGCGTCGGCATCGACGGCTTGAAGGCGCCCTGCGCGCCGCTGGATTGCGGCAATGCCGGCACCGGCATGCGCCTGATCGCGGGCGTGCTGGCGGCACAGGCCTTCGACAGCGTGCTGACCGGCGACGAGTCGCTGTCGTGCCGGCCGATGCGCCGCATCATCGCGCCGTTGAGCGAGATGGGCGCCGTGATCGAAGCGGCCGAAGGCGGCACGCCGCCGCTGCGCATCACCGGTGGACAGGCTCTGCAGGGCATCGACTACGCCACGCCGGTGGCCAGCGCGCAGGTCAAATCCTCGATCCTGCTGGCCGGGTTGTACGCGCAGGGCGAAACCAGCGTGCACGAGCCGCACCCGACCCGGGACTACACCGAACGCATGCTGTCCGCATTCGGCGTCAACATCGAGTTCTCCCCGGGCGAAGCCAGCCTGCGTGGCGGCCAGCGCCTGCAGGCGACCGACGTCGTGGTGCCGGCCGATTTTTCCTCGGCCGCGTTCTTCATCGTGGCAGCGGCCATCGTGCCGGGTTCGGAGCTGCGCCTGCGCGCGATCGGCCTGAACCCGCGGCGCACCGGGCTGCTGTCGGCGCTGCGCCTGATGGGCGCGGACATCGTCGAACAAAACCACGGTTACCACGGCGGCGAGCCGATCGCCGATCTGATCGTGCGCCACGCGCCGTTGCACGGCATCGACGTGCCGGAAGAGCTGGTGCCGGACATGATCGACGAATTCCCGGCCTTGTTCATTGCCGCTGCCTGTGCGGAAGGCGAAACCGTGGTGCGTGGCGCGGCCGAACTGCGGGTCAAGGAATCCGACCGGCTGGCGACGATGGCTTCGGGCCTGCGCGAGCTGGGCCTGCGCGTGGACGAAACGCCGGACGGGGCGACGATCCACCCCGGTGCCTTGCTTGGCGGCCACATCGACAGCCACGGCGACCACCGCATCGCGATGGCCTTCGCCGTGGCCGGCCAGCGCGCAGCGGGCGAAGTCTCGATCGGCGACGTGGCCAACGTGGCCACCTCGTTCCCGGGTTTCGACACGCTGGCTCTCAAGGCCGGTTTCGGCCTGCAAAGCGCCTGAGAACGGCTTTGCGTCCGGGCCGGCCCTTGATCGAATCAGGGGCCGGTGCGGAAATCGAACGGTATTTCGATCACGCCAGGCACCGCCTGACCGTTGCGCAAGGCCGGCTGGAAACGCCAGCTCTTCACGGCATCCACGGCAGCACGGTCCAGATCGCGCGAACCGCTGCGGTCCACCACCACCACGGCTCCCGGCACGCCTTGGGCATCGACTTCCACGCGCACGCGTACCGTGCCGGTCTGGCCGCTGCGCAAGGCGCTGGCCGGGTATTCCGGTTGCGGGGACTGTTCGGGGATGGGCACCGGCAACTCGCGCGTGCTGGCGCCCGCCGACGCGGACGATGGCTGCACCGCGCCGGTCTGCGCCGGAGCGGCAGGC
>DMID01000048.1:0-211 GCA_003449195.1 Lysobacteraceae bacterium
GGGCCGTAGCAGTCGATGTCCAGCTCCAGCGCATCGAGCGAGCTGCCGTCCGCGCCGCCCGTGCGCATCGGCGGCAGGTCGAAGCTGACGGCCACCTCCGCGCCGGCCGCGGCCGACAGGTCGCGCACGAGGAGGGCGCGCACGCGCTCGGCATCGTCGAAACGGTGCGCGTTGAGCGAGTTGAGGTAGAGCTTGAGCGACTTGGACTCGA
>DMID01000048.1:277-3052 GCA_003449195.1 Lysobacteraceae bacterium
TGAGCGACTTGGACTCGATCAGCGATGGCGAGGTGCAGGGCACGCTGAGGGTGGCCGCGGCCACTTGCGGCTTGCCGCGCCGGTCCAGCCAACTCAGCTCGTAGGCCTGCCAGCGGTCGTGGCCGGCAAAGGGCAGGGCGTGGGTGTCGATGCCGATCTGCCGGCGCGCGGCGGCACGCGGGATCGGGAACAGCAGGGCGGGGTCGTAATGGCTCGGGTAGGCGACGTCGCGGCCGAGGCTGGAATCCTGGGGCGTGTTCATGCCGCCATTCTACGGCGGGCCGCAACGCTGCCTGCCGAAACGACGAAGGCGCGGCCGTGACCACGCCTTCAGGTGAAGCGGGAACGAGGGCTTACTTGACCGTGACGGTCTGCGCCGTGCCGAGCGGCTGGCCGTTCAGGACCACGTCCACGGTGTAGCGGCCGGCCACGGAGATGCCTTGGTGAAGACAATGTGGGTGGTGCCGGCATCTTCGGCCTTGATCTGTGCCGACTGATCGCCGGCCTTCTGGCCATCTTGGTAGGTGAGTTTGGCGGCCACGGTGGCATCGGCCGGCATGCTGGCATCGGTCTTGATCGAGGCGATGATCTTGTCGCCCGGGGCGAACTCGGCTACGGCGGCGACGGATTTTTCGGCCGCGGCGGTGTTGCCGACGGTGAAACCGGTGACGGCCACCGGCGCAGGCGCCGCGGCGGGTTCGGGGGCCGGCGCAGTGGCTTAGGCGGCTGGTGGTGCGGCGGCGGGTTCTTCCGCGCGCCGTGCGGTTGCAACATGTGCGTTGCGCGAGGGCGCTCCGACCATGTCATGCACTTCTCTCCTGGCAGGCATGGCCTGGAAGCAGCGGCCCGCATCGGATCCGGGGCCGCACTGCGGTCCCGGAACCAGACCAGCGCATCAGCGATGTACCGAGCCCATGCTGGTCGCTGGGTAGCGCAGGCCGGCTGCCGCGCCGGGCGGGAACACCGCGTCGATGCGGGCCTTTTCGTCTGCGCTCAGCGCCACGTCGAGCGCGCCGAGGTTTTCGTCCAGGTTGCCGATGCGCCGGGTGCCGGGGATCGGCACCAGATCCTCGCCCTGCGCCAGCACCCAGGCCAGCGCGAGCTGGCTGGCGGTGACGCCCTTGTCGGCGGCGATGGTCTTCACCTGCTCCACCAGGGCAAGGTTGCGGGCGAAGTTCTCGCCCTGGAAACGTGGCGAGTGACGGCGGTAGTCGTCGGCGTCGAAGTCTTCCGGGCTGCGGATCGCTCCGCTGAGAAAGCCGCGGCCCAGCGGCGAATACGGCACGAAGCCGATGCCCAGCTCGCGCACCGTGGCCAGCACGTCGTTCTCTTCCGGGTCGCGCGTCCACAGCGAGTACTCGGTTTGCAGCGCGGTGATCGGGTGCACCGCATGCGCGCGGCGGATCGTCTCCGGCGCGGCTTCGGACAGGCCGAGGAAGCGAACCTTGCCCTGTTCGACCAGCCGCGCCATTGCGCCTACGGTGTCCTCGATGGGCACGGACGGGTCCACGCGGTGCTGGTAGTACAGGTCGATGTGGTCCACGCCCAGCCGTTTGAGGCTGGCTTCGCACGCGGCCTGCACGTACTCGGGCCGGCCATCGACGCCGCGCACCGACGGGTCGGCCGGATCGAGCCGGATGCCGAACTTGGTGGCCAGGAACACCTGCCCGCGCCGGTCGGCGATGGCCTTGCCCACCAGCACTTCGTTGGTGTGCGGGCCGTACATGTCGGCGGTGTCCAGCAGGGTGAGGCCGCGTTCGAGCGCATGGTGGATGACGGCGATGGAGGCGGCATCGTCGCGGTGTTCTGGGCCGTAGAACGCGCTCATGCCCATGCAGCCCAGGCCGAGGGCGGACACGACCGGGCCATTGCGGCCGAGAGTGCGGGTTTTCATCGGGAGATCTCCTGAGGGAAGGAAGCTGACGCCGGCTGCGGCCATCATCGCGCGGGCGGTGTCGCGATGGAGTCGGAGTCCGGCGATGTATCGCAGCGACGCTTGCTTGTGGCGGCGTCGGTGCCGTTGCGGGAGCGGTCTTGGTCGCGAGACGCTTTTTGCGGGCAAGTCCCTTTTGCAGTTGATGTGCCCGGGCCAGCCGGAACCACGCTCCCGCGGGCAGGATCAGCGCGGTTGCACCTGGGTGCCGCCGAACACCAGCTGCTGCGGGATGGGGCCGCGCATGAAGTCGTGCGGGAAGCCCAGCGACACCGCGCTGGCGTCATCGAGTTGTCGCAGTTGTGCCGCATCCAGCCGCACGTCCAGTGCGCCGAGATTGTCCTGCAGCTGCGCGGGCGTGCGTGCGCCGACGATCGGGATCGGCGCGCCGGGGCGTTGCAGCAGCCACGCCAGCGCCACCTGCGCGCGCGTTGCACCGATATCGTCGGCGATCCCGGCTAAGCGTTCGGCAATTAACGCATCGCTGGCTTCTGTATCGTCATACAGGTTTTTACCCACTTCATCCGATACCAGCCGGGCGGTAGTTTCCCCCCACGGACGGGTTAACCTTCCGCGCGCCAGCGGGCTCCACGGGATCACCGCCACGCCTTCCTGGTAGCAGAGCGGCAGCATCTCGCGCTCTTCTTCCCGGTAAATCAGGTTGTAGTGATCCTGCATAGTGACAAAGCGCGCCCAGCCGTGCTGCGCCTGGAGATCGAGCGCCTGGGCAAACTGTGAGGCATGCATGGACGATGCGCCGATGTAGCGCGCTTTACCGGCTTTCACAACGTCGTTTAACGCTTCAAGCGTCTCTTCGATCGGGGTGTTGTAATCCCAGCGGT